>SXHT01000325.1 GCA_005773095.1 Planctomycetaceae bacterium | reverse complement strand
GCCGATCGCACTCTCCGGCGATCTGGCGGGAAGCACCGTATTGAGCACGTCATTCGCCGGGAAGCAAGGCCAGCGGTTGGTAGCGGAGGTTGAAAGTCGGCGTTTGGGTGGCAAGCTCAAGCCGGTGGTTAGAATTCTAGACGCAAGAGGCACGCAGCTTGCGTGGGGCAAACCCATGCCTGTGATGGGGGGCGACACGCGCTGCGAAGCAATCCTTCCCGCCGATGGTCCGTACTCGGTCGAGCTGCACGACCTGGTCTTCCGCGGTGAAGCACCGGGCACGTTTCGTCTGAAGATCGGCGAAGTGCACTACGCCGATCTCGTGTTTCCGTCAGGTGTGGAACGCGGCAAACCCGCGACTTTGGAGTTTCTTTCGACAAGTTTTCCAGCGGGGACGAACGTCGTGGCCAACTCGGTCACCCTCGGCGACGAGCCATCGTTATGGCCCACGGGACTGCCGTTGATTACCGGTTCGCGCCCGCGGCTAGCCGTAAGTTCCCATGCCCAGCTGAGCGAACAGAGGTCCGCGGACAAGCCCCAAGAGGTGCCCGCGGCGCCTGTGGCGGTGAGCGGCAAACTCGCCAAGCGCGGTGAGCACGATATCTATCGGCTGCCGGTGACGCCGGGACAGGTGTTGCGTTTCGAGGTCTTCGCACAGCGGCTTGGCGCGCCGATCGATGTCACTTTGACGGTGATGAACGAACAGTTCGCGGCGCTGGCGTCCAACGACGATCTACCGGGAACCAAGGATGCCGGACTCGATTTTACTGTTGGGCAAGGCACAAGCACGGTGCTCGTAGGAGTCCGCGATATGCTCAACTTGGGCGATCCGCTGGGAGTCTATCGCTGGCAAGTGACAGCCGCAGGAGATCCAGACTTTACGCTGTCGCTTGCGGAAGAGGCCAGGCAAGTTCCCGCGGGCGGCAGCGCCTTGCTGCTGGTGCGCGCCGACCGACGTGGCTATTACGGGCCGATCAAACTGTCACTGCCGGGTTTGGCCAGCGGAGTTGTGGCGACGGGTGCGGAAATTGCCGTCGGCTCCCATGTTGCTTTGCTGAGTCTGGCGGCGCCGGCATCAGGAAGCGCGAGCTCGCTTGTGAGCGTGATTGGCGAAAGTGTTGATCATCAACCGCCGATTGTTCGCGCCGCGCTGGTGCCGGACGGCCCCCAGTTCAAGGTACAGCCCTGGCTGAGAACGGAGGTGGCGGTTGGCGTTGCCCCGCCCGCGCCGCTGGCGGTCGCTTGGGACCTGCCGAGCGGCGACGCTGGTTTGCCGCTAGGCAGCCGCCTGCCGCTTCGCGTGCAGATTTCGCGAGTGGCGGGAGTGACGGGGGCCGTGCGGCTGGCATTGGTGACCACGCAGGTCATGCCGCAGAAGTACCTGGCGGAAAACAATCAACCTAAGGCGGTCGATGCTCCGGAGCGGACCTTGCGACTGGATGGGACGGCGACCATCGCCGCCGATCAGAATGAGATCGTGGCAAACTTGATCGTCCCGTTTGATTTGCCCCCTTTGGCATACGACTCGGTTGTGCGCGCCGAATTGCTCTCCGCCGACAACAACTCGGTCGTGGTCACCGCCTTTGCTCCGGTCCGACGCTTGCAAGTCATCAAGCCTGCGGCGGAGCAACCGCTGGTAATCTTTGAGGACCAGCCCGAATTTGCCGCCGCGCTGCAGGAGGGTGGCGGACAAATCGCGATTCACGAGGCTGAGAAGTATTCCGGCAAGGCCAGCCTGCGGGTGACGCCCGACCAGAAATTCGCGGCCAACCTGCCGGGCCTTGCCGCCAAGATTCGCGAGTCTCCTGCGCCGGGTGAGTATCGTTATCTTCGTTTCGCCTGGAAGAAGAACGGCGGCGACATCGGAATTCAAATTGCGCACGACGGCCAGTTTGGTCCCAAGGACAACCAGCCGCCGTCCTTCCGTTATCAGGCCGGCTCAGCAGGGGAATTTGCCGGCATGGCGCTTCGGGTGGACGCCCGGCGACCCCAGAGTATCGAGGTGGTGACGCGCGACTTGTTCGCAGATTTTGGCGAGTTCACACTCACGGGAATCGGGCTCGCGGCGATCGACGGCGAGTTCGCGCTGTTCGACCACATCTATTTGGGGCGCACACCGGCCGATTTTGACCTGGTCCAACCGTAGGAGCCATTGCCCGGAGCGTAATGGCGACACTGCTAGCATTGCCAGCCTGAAAACTCATCTTGCCGCGCATTCCGGGGTGAAGGTACAAATACTCACACGTTCGGCAAGTAGCGTCGCAGGATGCGACTACCCGAGGGTAGATTTCCGGCAGGATGCCAATCACTTGCGCTGTGGCGCCGCAGATCGCGTTTGCGCGGTCCGGCTCGATGCGCGCGTGCCAATCCGGTGCGCACGGAAACCAGGGATTGGCTTGTGTCGGAAAGGAGACCCCCGGATGTTAGTCGTTTCACGAAAAGAGCGCGAGAAGATCGTCTTCCCCACGATCGGCGCTTCGGTTGAGCTGCTGTTTTTGAAGGGGAAGGTAGCCCGTTTGGGCATCGACGCGCCCCGTGATCTTCCAATACTTCGCGGTGAATTGGTCGACGAGAACACGCCGAAGTACGATCGTGATGCGGCCCAGGCGGCGCAACAGCGGGATCATGCCTTGCGCAACGAGCTGAATATCGCCGCCATTGGCTTGGCCTTGTTGCGAAAGCAGTTGCAAGCTTGTCAGCAAGACGCCGCCGACAAGACACTTGAGATGCTGATCCACAAGGTCTCGCACCTGCGTGACGCGCGCTCGGCGAAAGGCGATCCCAATTCGGCGGACCATGCGCCGCGTGCGCTGCTTGTCGAGGACGACGAGAACGAGCGTTTTCTGTTAGCGGGCTTCCTACGATCGAGCGGCTTCGAGGTGGACAGCGCGAGTGACGGCGCGGAGGCTCTGACCTACCTTGCCGCCAGCGATAAACCCGATCTAGTTCTGCTCGACATGCTGATGCCGAGATGCGACGGTCCCACGACCGTCCGCACGATTCGCCGCAATCCGCATTTTGAAGGGATGAAAATCTATGCCGTCAGCGGCACCGCGCCGGCGGAACTCGGCGTCGAGTTGGGCCCCCAGGGCGTTGACCGCTGGTTCCAGAAGCCGCTCGATCCAGAGCGATTGGTCGGCGAACTACAAACCGCACTGGGCCTGGCCGAGTGACGCCTGGTGGGGCGGCGGGATGTTGGGAAGTTGGGATGAATTTGAAGACGGTCACTTGCGTGCCGTCCGATCCTCCGTTTGCAGCAACGGCAGCGAAAGAACGCTTCTTGGGTCCGGGAGTTCGCTAAGGATGCTCAGGTATTTGTTTCGCTTATTTGTCAATGATGCCGATGGAAAGGATCGCGCGGCAATCGACAACCTGCACAACCTCTGCACGGTCCACTTACAGCGTGATTTTGAGATTCAGGTGATCGACGTCAGCCGCTGCCCCGATCTGGCGAAGCAGGAGCGGATTTTGGCCACGCCGACGCTGGTCAAGTGCATTCCCTCGCCGCGTCAATGCGTGGTGGGCGATCTGGCCGACACCGAAGAAGTCCTTCGCGCTCTGGCGTTATGGGAAGTGACCGAAGGGGCGGCGCCAGGCAATGATGCGGCGGGCGCAGCGCACCGACCGAGATGAACCGCATTGCAGGCAGCAGTAGGGCCGGCTGTGCCGGCCGGATTTGCGTGACTTTCGCATTCACGGCCGGCACAGCCGGCCCTACCAGATTGCGGAATGTAAAACACGGATTGGCGGTAGCAGCCCGCACGGGGACCGACTGCCCGTTGGCGGTTGGGAACGCCCCCAAGAGGAACAACAATGAAGGGTTCGAATGAAATCGTCTTGAGTTCAAGGCGCGGCGGAGTCGACGGTCCGTTCCGGGCGCTCATCGAGCGCTCGGCCGACGGCGTGATCGTGCTCCGTTCCGACGGCGTGATCTGTTTTTCCAATCCGGCCGCGCAAGAGATACTCGGGTCCACGGCGGTTCAGCTCAACGGCGAGCTGTTTGGCGTGCCGGTTGTTCCCGGCGGTAAAGCAGAGGTCAATATCCTTCGAGGCGGCGTTCCCTCCCGCACGGCGGAAATCTGCGTCGTCGAAATCACATGGGAACACGAGTCCGCGCTATTGCTCACGCTTCGAGATGTGACCCAGCTCAAGGTGGCAGTCGAGGAGGCGAAACTGGCCGTGCGCCGCCGCGATCAGTTTCTGGCGATGCTCTCGCACGAGCTGCGTAATCCCCTGGGTGCCATCAGTAGCGCGATGGAGTTGTTGGAACGGCCCGGCGCTGGCGCCGAGGTGACGTCCAAGGCCCACCGAGTCATTGGTCGACAGATCGAACAAATGTCACGACTGATCGATGATCTGTTGGATGTTTCGCGCGTCACCCAGGGGAAGATCGAGCTCAAACGTCGGCCGTTGGCGATCTGCCACCTCGTGCGCGATGCGATCGAAACGGTGCGAGGCTCGATCGAGAACCGGCGCCAATACTTGTATACCGATGTGGCCGACGACACATTGGTGGTCGATGGCGACCCTTCGCGGTTGCAGCAAATCGTCGTCAACTTACTGACCAATGCGGTCAAGTACACTCCACCCGGTGGCTGCATCGGCGTCACTGTCGGTCGCAGCGGCAGCGGCGAGGTCGTGCTGCAGGTGCAAGACTCGGGCAAAGGCGTTCCCGCCGCGATGCTGGAAAGCATTTTCGACATGTTCGTGCAGGCCGACGAAACACTCGACCGCAGCCAGGCTGGCCTTGGGGTGGGTCTGACGTTAGTCCGTGCATTGGTGAACATGCACGACGGAAAGGTATCGGCCCGAAGCGAGGGGCGCGGACGAGGCACGACGTTTGAAGTCAGGCTGCCGCTCGTGGTCGCGCCCTTGCCTGTCATCACAAACCCGGTTGATCCATCGATCGCTTCGAAATGCCGACGAATTCTGGTCGTGGACGACAATGCCGACTGCCGCGAAATGTTGCAAATGCTTTTGGAACTCGACGGCTATGAAGTCAGCGTGGCTGATGACGGTTTCTCGGCCCTCGAAGCGATCCACCGCATTCAACCCGATGTGGCGCTGGTGGATATTGGCCTGCCCGGCATCGACGGCTATCAGGTGGCGAGAAACGTGCGCAAGGATCCGGGGCTGGAGCACGTGTATCTGGTGGCGCTGACTGGCTACGGGCGTCCGGCCGATAGGGAAGCTGCCCTGTTGGCGGGCTTCGACACGCATCTCGTGAAACCACTCGATCCCAGCGCCCTGGTGCAGATCCTTGCGGGCCGTCCAGCCAGAATACCCTCCCTCGACCCGGCCGCAAAACAGGTCGGGTAACCGTTCATGGGCCAAAAGAGGGGGCCAGGCACATTTTCCCGAAAGCCACGTTGGGCAGCTCGCCAACAGGGGGATGCACCTCTCTCGAGGTCGCCGGGATGGCGAGCCAGTCCCCGGCCCGGGAACGGTGACGGCGGCGCGGGCGATGCACGTTGCCTGGTCGACCATCGGACTGGGCTCTTCCTTTGGAACTGGCGGCAGTCGCAGTGTGGCGACCGCCACCAACGTGGACTACAATCTTGGTCGGATGTGGATGCCAGGGGTCAAGCCACGTGTCGATCGGCAGAGCTATTTCCGAGGTCGATTCAAATCGTCTTCGCCAATTGGCTGAGTCGGTGATGGCCGATTGCGATACGGCGGCGGGTTTCACCGATGCGCCGGGACAGATTGTCAGGCTCTTTCTTTCGTCGGCCACCAAGCGTTTGCACGCATGGCTGCGCGAGCGAATGACTCGTGCAGGCATGATTGTTCGCGTCGATGCGCTGGGAAACGTGATCGGACACTACACCCCTCACCCCGGTTATGCCACGACGGATGTGCAGCCTCTTGCCAGGGGAAAGGAAGAAGATCCGTCACGCGTGCTGATTCTTGGTTCGCACATCGACACCGTCGTGAACGCGGGGCGCTACGATGGTCCGCTCGGTGTAATGCTGGCGATCGCCGTCGTGGAATCGCTCGACGGAATGCGGCTGCCATTCGGTATCGAGGTGATTGCTTTCAGCGACCAGGAAGGCGCGCGATTTCATACGCCGTATCTAGGCAGTGCCGCCGTGGCGGGGCAGTTTGAGCGGCGGTGGCTCGATTTGGTCGACCGCCACGGAATTACGCTGGCCAATGCAATCACCACGTTCGGCCTCGATCTCACCAGGCTTCCCGCCGCCGCCTATGACCCGACGCGCGTCCTCGGTTATCTGGAAGCGCACATCGAACAGGGGCCGATCCTCGAGCAGAACGGATGGCCGGTGGCGGTGGTCACCGCGCTGGCTGGACAAACCAGGATGAGGTTCCGCTTCATTGGCCGAGCCGGCCACGCGGGCACGCAACCCATGGAGGTGCGTGCGGACGCCTTGACCGCGGCTGCCGAGCTCGTGCTAGCCGCCGAGACGCTCGCACGCCGCACACCGGGGCTTCGAGCCACGGTGGGCACGCTGGAGGTTGGGCCGAACGTGCGAAACGTCGTGCCGGGCGATGTTCTCTGCAGCGTCGATGTCAGGCATCCCGACGATGCCCAACGCCGCTCTGCGGTCGAGTGCCTTTTGCAGTTGGCTCATGTCGCAGGCAAATCCCGTGATGTGACGTTCCACTGCGAGGCGGCCGACGAGCAGCCCGCCGTGGCCTGTGATCCCCAATTGCGGAAGCACTTATCAACGGCGATCGAGTCGGCCGGGTATCCTCTTGGCGTGACCTTCAGCGGCGCAGGCCACGACCTGGTGATGATGTCTCGTTTATGCCCTTCGGCGATGCTGTTTGTGCGACATTCCGGGATCAGCCATTATCCCAGCGATTCCCTGGCGGAGGAAGATGTGGCTGCGGCGCTGGATGTGCTTCGGAGAACGGTGATCGAAATCGTCGGTGCTTCGTGATGGTAGTAATGAGCCAGTCCACGGCCTGTGAACGGCTACCTTGCGGAGGCCCCGGAGCCTAAGGTTCGGCCGTGGTGGTTGGCTCGCTGTTGGGCAGAAGAAGCGCGCGGATCGCCTTCATGGTTTTTGCGAATTGCTCGGGATCGTACTGGCGACTGTACTCGAGCGTCTCCTCCCAATACGGCTTGTCGACCCGATTATCCGAATGGTTGTCGCGCGCATCAACGGTAAGCTTCAGCGG
>SXHT01000324.1 GCA_005773095.1 Planctomycetaceae bacterium | reverse complement strand
GGCTCAATCAAGAGGCCCACGCCAAGTTTCTCCGCCAGCTCAACGCACGGCATCAACTCGTCGTAAAAAATCGCCGCCGCGTCGCGCCAGGTTTGTTGGGGCGTGAGCTGGCCGCCCGGCTCCGTGGTGATGTGCGGAGCGCCGAGTTCCTTGGCCAGAATCAATGCCCGCTTGGTGTGCTCGCGGCGAATGGCCCGATAATGCGGATCGGGATCAATCCAACCCGGATGCCAGTACGGCTGCCGCGGATCGGCCACCGCATTCATCATGAACGCATTGACGTTGGATATCGCGAGGCCGTGTTTCGCGAGGCTCCGGCGAATCGAGTCCTTTCGTTCGGGCAGCAGCCCGGCGGGCCAGGCATGTGGCACGTCGGCCAGAATCTCGATGCCCGCGTAACCGAGGCTTGCGATCTTGCCGATCGTATCCTCGATCGAAAAGTGCATGTACGCGTTAGAACTGAAAGCCAACTTCATCGCGGTAGCTTGGCGGGATTACGGGACCACGGGACAAGCCCCTGATTGTAGTTGTTGGGCGGCCCCAAGAGTAGATGCCGCGGGGTACCCTATGGGTCGCGCGCGGCAGTGAAGCTTTTGGAACTCGGAACTTACTCGTTACCGGCCTGGCGCTGAAACTCGTACGCCGTCTGAACGTCTCGCAGAAATTGCCGATAGTCATCCGCGAGCGATTGGCGGACGTCGGCGAAGTCACGCAAAAAATCGGCGTCGTCTCCTCGTAACAGCCTGCTGCCGAATGTTTGAAACCGATCTGAGTAACGGGGGTGGTGCGAGAGCAGATAACACAATGCCCAGCGGTGTGCGTACGTCTGCCAAAGCGCGCGATCGGACATTCGCCCGGAAACGATTTCGGTCGGCGTGGGAGGCGCCGTATCCTTGCGTAGATAGTCGATCGCCCAGGCAAAATAGTGCACTCCGGGAAGCTGTTCGTCTTCGCTTCCAAACAATTCGGCCATGCCTTCGGCATACCAATCGGGGCCACAGCGACCAAACGTTTGCCAACAAAATGCATGCACCACCTCGTGGAGCAGGTTGGAAGTTTCCCACGAGGAGTAGACCACGGATTTCGTCGAAACCACTCTGTCGTCAAGCGTTTCCCGATTTGTCAGCGTGACGGCCGATCGTTGCTCGATCTGCTCGCGGGCCGCTTGGGGAATTTCCGCGACGGGCCAGGCGGTAAGATCGGCCACCCAATAGCAGACGAGCTTGCCTTCAAGTTTTTTCCCCCAGTAGCCATCGAGTCGCTGTTTAAGTTTCTGTAACCGCGCGAGTTGGTCGTCCACCAATCGCTCAACGACATCGGTATGCAGAAGGACTTGCTCGCGCCCGTAGACCGCGGGCCGGCCCGTCGAGGGTGGCGACGCACGGGTGGCAATTGCACGTGGGGAGCCAACGAGCGTGCCGAAACAAGCACCCAAAAAAACCAACCTGGGAAGTGGGCCCAAGAATACGGGGAGGCGCGAGACGACTGCCAGGTTCACCAGACTCGAAAGTGATCGCCGAAACCCCATACCCGGATCATGGTCCAGGCCAGATAGGCGGGCAAGAGCGTTTCGGCGATGAACCAGGGGTTCGCCATTTGGGTCGTTATTGGGTTGTTCCGGATGGCCGTCGCCAGCCATCGAACCTGCCTGAAAGTTAGGGTTGTGTTAGCCAATGATTGCCGTTCTGTTAGGAAAAGTCAATGCTGATCCTGGGTGTTAATCCGTATTTGGCTTTAGCTGCTGGCGCTGCGGTAGCTCAAAAGAGCCCTCCCGAAAACCCAACGGGAGAGTGCCAGGCAGGCGGCGGTGGCCACGAGCGCATAGACGGCCAGCGACCATTCTTCCGCATTCAAGGGGCGCACCATGAGCCAGGCCGGCACGTTGACCACCAGCAATACGGGCAAAATGTAGGTAAACGCGATGTTCAGCGGCGTTCCATAGGTGCCGCTATAGATTTCACGCGGATACCGGGAAAAGTTCGTGATGTAGAACCAGAAGTCGTACAAAGTTTGGTTCCGCCCGAGCCAAATGCTTGTGGCGGCCAGCGTAATCATCAGGCTGTAGAGCATTCCCACACCGCAGCCCACGTACAAGGGATACAGCAGCAGCTGCGGCCAGCCTGGCACGTGACCGATTTTCAGCAGCGAATAGCCGAGCAGGCAGGCGGCAAAAAGAAAGTTCGCCAGCGAAGACCAGTCGACTCTTTGGAGTGACACCAGAAACTGTGTATCGATCGGCTTGAGCAGCGCGAAGTCGAGTCCTCCGCTGCGTATCAGCTCGCTCAGCTCTTCGGTATTTGGCATGAAGAACGCTTCCACAATGCTGTTCACAAACAATGTCGTCGCCAGAAAGGCAAAGAATTGATATTTTCCCCAGCCCGTGCCTGCGCCAATTGAGGGGGTGTATTCGAAGATCAGGATGTAGAACCCCAGGTACATGCTCATCCACGACAGGGCAGAGATGACCTCGATGATAAAGTTGGCGCGAAACGTCATGTCGCGTACCAAACTGTTGCGGGCAAACATGAGGAAGACGGCGCCATAACGGCTGGGCGCCGAACGAGCGGAGGCACGTTCCGTGCGGATCTCGTACCGAGTGGGGAGCTCCGAGTTCATGGTTCCGATCAGCCTCCGTATCCCGCATACCGCTTCACGCCGTAATGAAAGGCCGTGCGGCAGGCGATGATCAACGCAATCAGCCAGGCGAATTCAACGGCGAGGCCCCAAGCCAGGTCGGGTCCGCTGATCTTTCCCAGGAAGATCGCGGCCGGAAAGTACGCCAGGTACTGGAATGGCATCTGGCGGAAAAACCAGCCCAGCCAGCCGCTCAGCATGTCAATGGGGAACATGTGCCCCGAGAAAAAGAACGTGAACAGAATGAACACAAACAGCAGCGAACTGACTTCGAGCATCCAGAACCCCAACATGCCCATCAGGGCCTCCATGTAAAAGCCGATCAAGAAGCCCATCAAGAGCGAAGCCACAAAGGCGGTCATCGTCGCGGCATCGGGCCAACCGTTGAAGAATCCTCGGCAAAGGTAAAACACGAGTGCGAACGGCGCCAGCGCGACGCCGTAATAGACCAGCTTGTGCGCGACGCGGCTAAGCAGCAGAAAGCCCACCATATCCACCGGCTGAATCAGGAACTTCTTGATCTCGCCGCCGCGGACCTGCCGCGCAATTCCCGTCGCCAATCCCGGCATGCTGGAGAACGCTCGGGCCACGTTGGTCAGCAAGTAATAGGCGACAAAATCACGATACGAGTAGCCGGCGATTTCTTGTTGTTTGGTGCCGGCAAATACGGCGCTCCACAAGAAGACCTGTGTCACAAGCGGCAGGAATCGCATCAGCGTGCCGAGCGCGAAATCACCGCGGTAGACAAGACGTTCTTCAATGCAGATACGCAGGATCGTCCACCAGGTTTTCAACTTCGACGGCGATGCGTGGATGGCGGCGGCGGCCATTGGCTTGTGTACCGGCGTTTGCCGGCAGTCGGACGTTGAGATACACCGGCTAAAACCCGACCTCCAGCGCCGCTAAACGGGAGCGGGTTCTTTGGCGATTGAGGAAAACACTTCGGCGATCACTTCTTCGAGCGGGGGGTCTTCGACGCTTACGTCTTCGATGGTGTGTTCGGCCAATATCGCCGACAATAATTCGCCGATGCCGTTGCGGTCAACCTTGAGCTTTACGCGCGGCGCTTGATGCGAAATCACTTCGCCGAAGCGTTCCAGTCCGGTCGGCACCACTTCCGTAGGGAACACGAGCGTCACGACCTTATGCCCGCTGAACTGGTCGATGATCCCGCTCAGCGAACCATCGTATACGATTCGCCCGCGGGCAATGATCACCACGCGCCGGCACAGCGCGGCCACGTCTTTCATATAGTGGCTGGTGAGCAGGATCGTGATTCCCCGAGTCTCTTGGTAGTGCCGCAGGAACGTCTGAATGTTGTGCTGTGCAATCACATCGAGGCCGATCGTGGGTTCGTCCAGGAACAGCACCTCGGGCGAGTGCAGCAAGGCCGCGATCAGCTCCATCTTCATGCGCTCGCCCAGCGACAGCTCGCGGACCGGCTGGCCGAGCAAACTCCGCACATCGAGCAGGCTGGTCAGTTCATCCCTCACGCGCTCAAATTCCGCCGCTTCGATGCCGTAGATTTGCTGATGCAGCCGGAACGATTCCTGCGCGGGCAAGTCCCACCAGAGCTGATTCTTCTGCCCCATCACCAGGGCGAAGCGGCGGCGATACGCGTTGGAGCGCTCCCACGGTACGTGGCCCATGACGCGGGCCATGCCGCGTGTTGGCGTAATCACGCCGGAGAGCAGCTTGAGCGTGGTTGTCTTGCCGGCGCCGTTGGGACCAAGGAATGCAACAAATTCACCCGCTTCGACGTGAAGGTCGATGTCGCGGACCGCCTGGACCTCGCGGTGCTGGCGACGGAACAGCCCGCCCACCGAGGCCAGCAGCCCTTCTTTTTTCTGATAGACGCGGTAGGACTTCGCCAGCCGCTCGATTTCGATGATCGCCATAGGTGCTGGATTATAAGGCCGAGCGGGATCGGAGAGTAGGGAAACACGCGGCGTAACCGTTCACGGGCCAAGAGAAGGGGACAAGCACATTTTTCCGGGAACCAGGTTGGGCAACCACTGGGCCGCTCAATTTGTTGTGTTATGGAGCTCTGGTTTTTGTACCGGTTTTGTTCCGAGTATCGTCAGGGCCGTTCACGGCTCTTGCCGCCACAAGGCGGTATTAGCCCAGGCATTCATGCCTGGGGAGGGCGGACAAACGACCGTTTGCCCAGGGCCGTTCACGGCTCTTCTCGCTGTGTGGCTTGAGCCTTGGAACGCAACCGCCGCGATTATCGTTACCAGTTGGCTGAAGCCGGGCAGCGAGAACGCCCGTGAACGGGCCTGGAAAATAATGGGGCACAGCGCCGCGGCACCCGCCGTAAACGGCGGGCCTGGGACCGCCTGCGGCGGAAAGGAGCGTGAACGCCCCTGCAGGCCACGGTCCCAATCCGGAACAAAAACAGCGCACTCTAAACATGGCTATTCGACCGTCGAAAACGCTCATTTTGAGCAGCCCAGGGCAACCCCCCACCGCACGATGCGCCTTGCGCGAATTCGCCGGGGAAATGAGCCGGTCCGTGGCCCGTGAACGGTTACCATTACGCGTACCCGGCACCCTTCATCCTTCGCGACTGGGCAAGGGACACCAGATCGTCCCCCAAATGTGCGTTCGCGCCGATGCCTTTTCGACACGCCAGCGGCTCTGCTTCGCGTGACGAATCGCCTCGCGAATGTGTTTGATTGGATGGTCGGCCATTGCGATTTCCATCGCTTGCCAGGTGACGCAACCTGACCGATTTTTGCATCGACGAGCAGTAGGGTTATTGTTTACCCGTAGACCGCCTGGTGCTCGCCGTCGAAAGCCGCCAGGTTTCTACGTGAGGCTGTTGCCTGCGCGATCAAACCCCTATCCCCTCCCGTGGCTCATTGCGATATAATCCAGCCGTTGTCTACTGACGTAAACCACTTAGCTGCATGGAGATTCAGCTACGCAAGAGCATCGGATAGGCATCGGACACGACACTCATCGGCTCGCAAGCGGCGGTCCGCTCAAGATCGGCGGCGTTGAGATTCCGCACGATTCGCATTTGGTTGGCCACAGCGATGCGGATGTGTTGCTGCACGCCGTGACCGACGCTCTACTCGGCGCCGCCGCGCTGGGCGACATCGGTGAATTGTTTCCCGACACCGACCCGATCAACCGCAACCGCGATTCCGGCGAGATGTTGCAGGTGGCCGTGCAGGCAGTTCGAGCCATGGGATACGAGGTTGCGAACGTCGATTGCATCGCGTTCGCCCAGCGGCCGAAGTTATCGGCTTACAAGCAAACCATCCGCCGGAGGATTTCCCAATTGTTGGCGATCGACGAGAGCCTGGTCGGCCTCAAGGCCAAGACCGGCGAATCGGTCGGCCCCGTGGGCCGCGAAGAAGCCATCCAAGCCGAATGCATCGTTCTGCTCCGCAAAGCCGGCGGTGGTATCGCCGGTGTTCGTTAACACTACGGTAACTCACAAACATGACCCTCCGCGTTTACAACACCCTCACGAAAACAAAAGAACCCTTCGAGCCTGTCCTGCCTGGCAAGGTGGGCATCTACCTCTGTGGGCCCACGGTCTACAAGGAGAGCCACATTGGCCACATGGTGGGGCCGGTGATTTTCGACACGATCAAACGGTACCTTGTTTACTCGGGTTACGACGTGACCTGGGTCGTCAATATTACGGATGTGGACGACAAGCTGATTGCCCAGATGCGCGAGCGCGGCATCCCGATGCACGAGATCGCCGAAGAGATGGTCGTCGATTATTTGAACAACCTTCGGGGCCTCGGTGTCGACAGCATCGACCAGATGCCCCGCGCCACCGAGCACATGGGCAACATCATCAATTTCGTGCAGTCGCTGATCGACAAGGGGCATGCCTATGCCGCCGCCGGCGACGTGTTCTTTGACGTCGCCAAAGACCCCGGTTACGGGAAGCTCAGCAACCGCTCGGCCGACAGCCAACAGGGAGAAGGGGGTGAGGCGGCGTCGAAGACACGATCGCCGGGCGACTTCGCGCTTTGGAAGTCCGCGAAACCTGGCGAGCCAGCTTGGGACAGTCCCTGGGGCAAGGGTCGCCCTGGCTGGCCCAT
>SXHT01000323.1 GCA_005773095.1 Planctomycetaceae bacterium | reverse complement strand
GTCCGAACGGATCTGTGGATTCGGTGTTCGCTCCGCGATCGAGCTGGCATCGTCCGGTCCCGGTGGCTCGCCGGGCACCAGGGTGGCCGCGTAGGGATCGAGCCCCGTCAGGTGCGGTTGATTCGTTCGCTTAGGATCGGCGACAACAAAGTCGTTGCGAGCCGAGGAAACCGAAAGCCCCCGTTCCATCGCCTCCAGGGATCGCGCCAGCATGAGCGTGTTGACAAATCGTTTGGCTGGCTCTTTCTCGAGAAGTTGTGCGATGATGCGGTCCAACTCGGCCGGCGTCTCGGGCGAGTAGCGCCGCACGGGTTGCGGCTGGCTGAACCGTTGCAGTTGCAGCATCTCCACAAAGGAAGTTGCACGAAACGGCGGCCGGCCGGCCAAAAGCGCATACATCACGCCCCCCAGGCTGTACTGATCACAGCGGTCATTGACCGGTCTGCCATCGGCTTGTTCGGGGGCCATGTACTCGGCCGTTCCCAAGACGCCGCCATCGCTGGTCATCCCGCTGTTGCCAAACAGGCGCGCGATGCCAAAGTCCGACAGCTTCACCTCGCCGTCGCGAGCCATCAAGATGTTCGCCGGCTTGATGTCGCGATGAATAATGCCGTGATCGTGGGCATGCTTAAGGGCCTTGCACATCTTGATGGCGATTTGCGTGACTTCCCGCCATTCGAAGCGTCGGCCATGCCGGATCTCTTCTTCAAGACTCGTGCCGTCAACAAGCTCCATCGCATAGAACATCGAGCCCTGCTCGTCGCCGTAGCCAAATAGTCGCACGACGTGCGGATGCCGCAATTTTTTCAGCGACTCAATCTCGGCTTCAAAGCGGCCGCGGAAGCCTTCTTCCGCCGCGAGCGCCGGCGCGAGCACTTTGACGGCCACTACCCGCCCGGTCGCGGTTTCGATCGCCTCGTACACCGCGCCCATGCCGCCTTGCCCCAGCTTCTTGCCGAGCCGATACGGACCGAGTTGTTCGAAGGGTTGAGACATGGTGAATAATTCGTTCGCCGTGCAAAGCCCAGGGACCGCCGTCCCTGGGCCTGGGTTGGCATCTTCACAAACGACTCATCGCACGAAGTCGTGATACCGCATTGGCGACGACCTCAATCGCAAAATCAATCTCTTGGGGCGTGTTGAATCTGCCGATGCCAAATCGCAGACTGCTGCGGGTGGCGTCTTCGCTCAGGCCGATGGCCCGTAATACGTGGCTAGGCTCCGGGTTGGCCGAGGTACATGCGCTGCCGGAACTGACGGCGATGTCCCTGACGTTCATTAACAGCGCTTCGCCGTCGACCTGGGCAAAACTGACATTCAGATTGCCGGGAAGCCGCAAGCCTGGCACGTCGAGCGCGGGGCCGTTGAGCGAGACGTCCTCGATCGTCGAACTCAGCCCCTCCCAAAGATGCTGGCGCAAGCCATAGATGCGGTCCGACTCCGCGGCCATTTCGGCCTGGCAAATTGCCAGCGCTTTGGCGAAACCGACGATTCCGGGCACGTTCAAAGTGCCGCTTCGCAGCCCGCCTTCGTGCCCCCCCCCCGCAATCTGGCAGTCCAGCCGCACAAACGGCGCGCTGCGGCGGACCCAGAGCGCCCCGATGCCTTTCGGGCCGTACACTTTGTGGGCCGTGAAACTCAGCAGGTCCACGCCCAGGTCGGCCACGTTGACGGGCAACTTTCCCACCGCCTGCGTGGCGTCGCAGTGCAAAATCGCACCGCGCGCTTTGCACACTGCCGCGATCTCGGCGATCGAATGGATCACGCCGATCTCGTTGTTAGCCAACATCACCGAGACCAGCAAAGTGTCTTCCCGCATCGCCTCCGCGACGGCGTCCACGTTGAGAACCCCCGCGCGCGGGCCTGGAGCCTGCTCGACGGGAAGAATGGTGACCGCGAAGTCGCGTCGACGAAGCCGTTCGATGGGATCAAGCACCGCCTTGTGCTCGGTCGCAACGCTGATTAGATGGCTCCCCTTGCGGCGGAGCCGTTCCGCCACACCGCGGATGGCCAGGTTGTTGCTTTCGGTCGCCCCGCTGGTAAACACGATTTCACGGGCCGAGCCGCCGATCGTGGCCGCGATCGATTCTCGGGCCGCCTCGACCGCGTCTCGCGCCTCCCAGCCGAACGCATGACTGGTGCTGGCGGCGTTGCCATACATACTCGTGAAGTACGGCAGCATTGCTTCGACCACACGCGGATCGACGCGCGTGGTGGCATGATTGTCAAGATAGACGGGAAGGTTCATGCCTCTATTCTACCGTCGGCAAAAAGGGCTCGCAGGCAAATCTGCGACCAGGACTCGAAGCCGCTCAGATTGGCCAGCAGGTCATCGACGGGACGGAAGCCGGCGTCGATGATTTCGCTCTCGCGCGGAACGACGTTAGGCTCGGTGACATCCACAAGATGGACCACGCCCAAGTGAACGCGGCCGACTTCCGTTTCGTCGTCGTTGATCAGCCCCACGCAGTGCTCGGCATAGGGCGTGTCGATGATGACTTCTTCCTCCAACTCGCGGCGGAGGCCCTCGGCATACACCGCGGCGTGGCCGGCCACCGCGCTCCGATCGTCCGCCGAAATGTGACCGCCGACGCCGACGCTGCGCTTGCTGTGCAACCGACCTTCCCCCTGCCCCTTGCCTCGCGTGTATTGAAAAACGGTGTCGCGGCCTGCCGCATCGAGGTGCCGGAAAATCACGTAGGGAATGAGTTGCTTGAAGCCCGGATCCTGCTCCATTTCGGCTCGCGGCCGGTAGCTGGTGTGCCGCTCGTCGAGCAACTCGTGCAAGTAGCGGCCCGTTTCAGCCGAGAAGCCTTGGAAATAACCCAGCCGGTGAAACACGCTCGTGGGCACAACCAGCACACGTTCCGTTTGTACTTCAATCACGTGGGAGTCCTTT
>SXHT01000322.1 GCA_005773095.1 Planctomycetaceae bacterium | reverse complement strand
GGTTAACAGCATCACCAGCCGGTCGATGCCCACGCCTAGTCCCCCCGACGGCGGCATTCCGTGCCGCAACGCGCGTATAAAGTCGTGGTCCATCTTGGCCATGGAGTCTTCTTCCTTTTGGCCCGCGAGTTGTGTTCGGAACAGCTCTTCCTGCAAGTCGGGATCGTTCAGCTCGGTATATGCGTTTGCAATCTCCATGCCTTGAATGAACAACTCGAACCGCTCGGCGATCTGCGGATTGCTGGCCTTGCGCTTGGTGAGCGGGCAAATGCTGGCGGGATAGTCCATCACGAAGATGGGGCCCATGAGTGCGCCTTCCGCGAGCTGCTCAAAGACTTCGTTTTTGATCACGTCCGGATGGATGCCGGCGGTGTTGAAACCGATTTCGCCGGCAAGTTTGCTCACGGCCGCCTGATCTTCGGGATCGATTCCCGTCTGCTGGGCGAACAGCTCGTCGTAGGTCTTGCGCGCGAAGGGGGGCGTCAGATCGATGGTTTTTTCCCCCCACGGCAATCGCAGGCCTTGGCCTGTGGCGGTCACCGCATCGACAATCAGCTTCTCGGTAAGGTCCATCATGGTGCGGTAATCGCCGTACGCCTGATAGGCCTCGAGCATGGTAAATTCGGGATTATGCCTGGGGCTGATCCCTTCGTTGCGATACACGCGGCCCAATTCATAGACGCGCTCCACACCACCGACAAGCAGCCGCTTAAGGTGCAACTCAAGCGCGATCCGCATAAACAGCGGCATGTTGAGCGCGTTGTGGTGCGTTGTGAACGGACGCGCAGCGGCGCCCCCCGCAATCGCGTGCAACGTCGGTCCCTCGATTTCCACGAAGCCGGCGCCGGCCAGTGTATTGCGGATCGAGGCCACGATCTTTGTTCGGTTGATAAATCGCGGAAGCACCCCCTCGGTATAGGTCAGGTCGAGGTAACGCATCCGCAGGCGAAGCTCGGCATCGTGCAGACCATGATATTTCTCCGGAGGCGCCTCGATCGACTTGCTGAGAAAATGCAGCTTGTCAGCGAAAATCGTCAGCTCGCCCGTCTTGGTGCGCTTGAGCTCGCCGTCAACACCCACGATGTCACCCAGGTCGAAGCACTCGGCCAGCGACCAGTTCTCTTCTCCCACCTGGCTGCGACCAATCAATAGCTGAATCTGGCCGGTCCAGTCTCGGATGTCCACGAAGATCAGCTTCCCTTTCCGACGCTGCAGCACAATCCGGCCGGCGGCACGGACGCGGGGGCCGCACGAAACCGGCTCTTGGCCCTCGGCGACGGGCTCCCGTCGAATTTCGTTTTCCCGTCCGCGGATTTCCCCGATCGGCTGGTGCCCGTCAAATCGCGAGCCCCACGGGTCGTGGCCCAGCTCCCCGATCCTGCGAAGCTTGTCGCGACGGGACGCTTCGTGGATGCCAGGGGAGGAAGACGGCGGCAGTGCTGGGGTGGTCATCGCGGGCTTCGCGGGCTGCGTCATCGCGTGGGCCAGTCAGGACAGGCTTTTCGAGCGTCAAAATCAAAGGCAGGCCCGGGTTCCGGACGGAAACCAACCCGCGTTACGGTCGGCATGATGGGTTTCCTTGCACCGGCTGCCCAACCTGGGGAGCTGGTTGAATCGTACACTCGTCTTGCCTTTAAGCTGAAGAGCCGCAACATTTTAGTGAAACCGACAGGGGGGTCAATGTCAGCCGGTTCGCCTGTGACGCAGGGCAGGGTTGGCGGCATCGAACAAGAGGAGTAGTTTGAGCCCGATGTGAGAGGGCCGCCTTCAAGCGGCTCTGGATCACCGCCCGAACGCCGAACTCCAACGCCGCCAGCGTCAACCTGTGATGCCGAAAACGCTTAGAACCATGTCAAACGCCAGCTTTCGCGACGAACGACCGGGCCTTTACTGCCTTGAGCTGCGTACGTCGAATTGGGAAGCAAGCGTCGAATGGTACCGAAATATTCTCGGATTGCGGGTGCTCGTCCGGGTAACCGACGACGGTTATGCGCTGCTCGATGCCGGGGAAACGCGGTTGGCACTGCTGGCACGCGAGGCCCCTGGCGAGCCGACCAGGCGGATTAGCCTGGCGTTCGAAGTGCCCAATTTGGGGGCGGTCGCGGACCGGCTGCAGCGCCAGGGCACGATGTATTCAACGTCCAAGGTCGATAGCGCTGGCCTGCGGGAAATCAACACGGCCGATCCCGACGGGAATCGCTTGCGGCTGTTTTGCTGGCCAAGGGGCCAGTAGATCGTTGGACTCCCGGCTTCTGCCTGCCACGCGTTGGCGGAAAAAAGGGGGCTCGAGCCAGGATTCCAGCTGCTTTTCGCTTGGATATTCCGCGCCGGCCGATTATTCTCAAGGAACGGGCCAATGGCGTTGCGCTCGGCCTATTCTCCGTCTCGGAACACACTGCTCTTAATGAGGCGAACATGACTCTGCAATCACGCATATTATTTTCCGGTTTAGCGATGCTGCTGGTGGCGCCGGCGTTGGTGATGGCTGCACCAAAGCGGCCGTCCATTGCCACAGGATCGGCGAAGCCAGATCCCAACGCGAAGACCGTGGAGATGTTTGCCGCGATGGAGTCCGGTGACATCAATGTGCAACTCATTCCTAAGAATGCGGAAGAAGCCCGTGTGCTGGTGAAGAACAACACCAGGCAGCCGCTGCGAATTGAAATGCCGGCGGCGTTTGCTGGAGTTCCTGTATTGGCGCAGTTTGGCGGTGGTAATCAAGGTGGCGGTGGCTTCGGTGGTGGCAATCAAGGTGGTGGTACTCAGGGTATGGGCGGCGGCATGGGGG
>SXHT01000039.1 GCA_005773095.1 Planctomycetaceae bacterium | reverse complement strand
TTGACGATTCAGGCCCCATCAACATTGGACTTAGGTTCGCTCCGGACGCCAAAATTCCGAAAATAGCACCCAAACTCTTTAACTTGGGTTAACAGAGGACTTTCCGTTTCGTTGTTCACGGTATTGATTCTTGCCGCCGAGGCCAGAGTTCGCCCTGAGCGGACGTATCGAAGTTACCCATCCTCAAAAAGTTGCCTTGCCCGTCAGGGTGGAGACTGGTTTCGCAGTTAGTCAGGTGTGTCAACTTCCTTTACCCAACGCGTCGGTGAAGTAGGTCTGCACCGCACGGTCGAAGTAGTCTGGCTTCATTTCCAACGGCAGCCGATGGTAGCCGCAGTAATTTCGCACCTGGTACAGCAGATCCCGCGGATGACAGCGGCGTAGCGGCCGTTGGGGGGTCCGGTAATGTTTATCGAGCAGGTACTCGACCACGTCCTGCCGATACTCGCACCCGACATGTTCTGCACAACCCTGAAAAATCTGTTGAAATTCTGCTTCGCTGGGGTCGCCGATCTCGATCTTGTACGGCAGTCGCCGCAGGAACGCTTCGTCCACCAGGTCTGCCGGCTGAAGGTTCGTGGAAAACAAGATCAATTGTTGGAACGGCACCTGAATTTTTTTACCTGTCGGCAGGGTGAGGAAATCGTGGCGGCTTTCCAGAGGCACGATCCAGCGATTCAACAGCTCTTCGGGATTGATTCGCTGGCGGCCGAAGTCGTCAATCAGTATGCACCCGCAATTGCTTTTCAATTGCAGGGGCGCTTCGTTGATATTGCTGCGATGGTCGAAGCGGATGTCGAGGTTGTCCATCGTCAATTCGCCGCCCACGACCACGGTCGGACGGCGGATTTTGATCCAACGCCGGTCGTGATCCTGTCTTTTGAGCAATTCCTTTTTTCCACCCTCGACCGGCACATGGTAGGCCGCGTCAAAGAATTTGATGTACTGCCCGTCTTCAATCAGCGTATGCGGCACCCAAATCGCCTGGCCGAA
Organism: Planctomycetaceae bacterium; assembly: GCA_005773095.1. GTDB lineage: Bacteria > Planctomycetota > Planctomycetia > Pirellulales > PALSA-1355 > SXHT01. The sequence continues at coordinate 7,118 of SXHT01000039.1, read as the reverse complement.
ACACTCGATCAGCCGCCGCGCCAACGTGGTCTTGCCGTTGCCGGGATCACCGTAGATGAACATGCCCGCCGCAGAATTGACGGCCGGCCCCAGGCTTTCGTACAGGGACTCCTCCACCGAAATTCCCGCCATCGCCGCTTGCAACTGCTCTCGGCTGGGCGCCTCGGCGGCAATCGCCTGGGCTTCCACGGAAATGATGTAGTCCATCAACGGTACCGGTGCCGGGCCCACGTAAGCACACGACTTGGCGTACGATTCCGCCACCGTGCGACCCTGGTCGGTCAGCGTGAAATAATAGTCATTGAACGGCGCAGAGCCGGCAAAGACGACAATCTGACGCTGCCGCAGGCTGTTCAACAACGGCTCCAGAATGCCATACGGCAGGCACAGGTATTCTGCGATGCCGCGGCCGCTGGCGGTTCCTGTGGCCAGCAAATATTTGCAAATCAACCCTTCGACGGTGATCGAACTGAGGCCGGTGTCTTCCAGCGCCGTGGGTGCGACTGGATTGTACGTCTCTTCGGAAAGCAGCGCAGCCAGCAGGCTGTCTCGCAAGTCGATTGTCTTGGTGGCGGACATGTCTGCCTCGTTCGTACGGCGAGATCATGGGGACTGGTTCACTCCTACTCTAGGTTTCTAATCGCGCGAGCGCCGAGGTTATTTCGTGTCACCCTGCCCATCTCGCCGGCTGAGATTTGTTTTCGTTGCCACACCTGCCAACCCTCCACGCGATACGAACGGCATAATCGTTCGACGGCGTGACTCCAGGAAACAACACCAGCCCGGTTGGTTGCCCCCATCTGCGACAAATCGTGTGCCGTGCGCCTCCCGGAAGAAAATATTAACCTAGATTTATGCCGGCGTGAGTGGATTGCGCAAGCACCATACGAGTACCGACTTAATGGCAACTACTACCCTGGAAAGACCAACCACGATGGACGCCGTCTGGTTTCTGATTGGTCAGGGGGACGACGAGCCATCGCGGTTCGTACCCATCCATTCGACGCCGTTTCTTATCGGGCGGCGATCGGGGTCAAGCTATACCATCAACAGCCGCACGGTATCCGGCTTGCACGCCGAGATCGTCCAAGTCAGGCAATCGCTGGCCGTCCGCGACCTGCAGAGCACCAATGGAACCTACCTCAACGGAAAACGTGTGACCGAACAGGTGGTGTTGAGCGAAGATGACCTGGTGCAGTTCGCCGACGTGGCATTTCGCGTCCGCCGACAGGCGGCTTGCCGGGAATTGGGAACGATCCAGACCAATGGCTATGACCGCGCCCTGGCGCTGGTGCAGTTTGACAAATTGATGCGCGATCGCTCGGTGGTGCCGCACTTCCAGCCACTGGTCAAACTGTCCAGCATGGGGCTGGAAGGGTACGAGGTGTTGGGCCGCAGCCGCATTCTTGGCCTCGAAACGCCGGGTGCGATGTTCTCAGCCGCCGCACAACTGAATGTCGAAGTCGAACTCAGCCGCTTGCTGCGCTGGGAGGGCCTGCGGGCCGCTTCCCGCTATCCCGGCCGGCCGCGCATTTTTGTCAACACACATCCCAGCGAGATGAGCGACTCCGGATTACTCAACTCGATGCGTTCGTTGCGTGAATTCAGCAACGAAATGGCCATCGTAATGGAAATTCACGAAAAGGCGGTGACCGATTCGCAAAAGATGCAGGAGCTGCGCAAAGAGTTGGTGGACTTGAATATTGGCCTGGCGTACGACGATTTCGGCGCCGGACAAGCGCGGCTGGTGGAACTCGTGGAGGTCCGGCCGGATTATCTGAAATTTGACATGCAACTGGTCCAGGGACTGGACAAGGCGTCTCCTGAGCGGCAAAAGATGTTGGAGGCGCTGGTGCGGATGACTCGCGATCTGGGCATTATCACCCTGGCGGAAGGCATCGAAACCGACGGCGAACACCTGGTATGCCAGCAACTGGGTTTTGAAATGGGCCAGGGCTTCTTTTACGGGAAACCGGCGCCGGCAAACATCAACGCGTCCATTGTCATACCGGCGCCGGTCTGCGATTTACTCGCAGCCCCGGTTTCGTCAAATACCGACGTGTAGGTCACGCCTACGTGGTCGGCGGTCTTTTTTCCCCCGTGAATTAGTGTTGCATAGGCGTACTGGCTCTGTTCGCTGGCGAAATGACACGATCTATGTTGATGAGACGTCGTTCAGATCATCTCCATCGCAAGCGGCCTTAGCCGTCGCCGAGTTCGGCCATTGCTTCTTCCGTGATGTTGAAGTTCGAGGCCACGCTTTGCACATCGTCGTGGTCGTCGAGCTTTTCGATGAGCTTGAGCACCTTGCGGCCATTGTCGGCATCGAGATCGACAGTGCTGGTGGGAATCCGCGCGATTTCTCGGCGATCCATTTCCAGCTGCCTGGCTTCCAGGGCGGCGGCCACGTCGCTGAACCTGGTGGGGTCACAAGTGACTTCGAACTTGTCGTCCACGTGCTTGACGTCCTCGGCGCCCGACTCGAGTGCCAGCTCCAAGAGTTCATCTTCCCCGATCTTTTCGCCCGAGACGACAAAGAGTCCTTTGCGTTCGAACATCCAGCCGACGCAGCCCGTGGCGCCGAGCTTACCGCCGCAACTGTCAAAGATGTTGCGAATTTCGCCAGCGGTGCGATTACGATTGTCGGTCAGGATTTCACAAAGCACGGCGGTCCCGCCGGGTCCGTAGCCCTCGTACAGCACTTCGTCGAGGCTGCCGCCTTCGAGTTCGCCCGTGCCCTTCTTAATGGCACGTTCGATGTTTTCCCGCGGCATGCTGATCGCCTTGGCATCGTTGATCGCGTAGCGCAGCCGCAGATTGGCGTCGGGGTCGCCGCCGCCCGCCTTGGCCGCCGACATGATGTTCTTGGCCAGCTTGCTCCAGACTTTTCCGCGCTTGTTATCAATGATCGCCTTCTTGCGGGAGATGTTGGCCCAATGGGAATGTCCTGCCATAGAACATGGTGCTCTGAATTGGTTTTGGATTTCGGATTTAGTCGAGTTTGGCTTTCACCGCTTCGGCCTTCGCCGTCTCGCCTTGCTTTTCAAAAGCCGCCACGGCCTTCTGGTAGGTTCCTCGCGCGGCGGCCGTGTCACCGACTTTTGATAATGCATCGCCGAGGTGATCGTAAAGCACGCCGTCGGGCTGTTCTTCGAGGGCTAAGGCCTGCGTGAGCTCGGTGACGGCCTCGGGGTAACGGCCAAGGCGAAACAAGGCCCAACCCAGGCTGTCTCGGTAGGCGGCATTCTTTGGATCGGCGGCCACAGCCTCTTGCGTCATACGACAAGCGCGTTCTACATGCTTGCCTTGATCTGCGTAGAGGTAGCCCAAGTCATTCAGGGCGCCCACGTCATCGGGAAATTCGTCAAGCACTTGTTCCAGCCATTCCTCGGCCTCCGCCATGTTGTTGCGTTGCACGGCGATGTTGGAGAGGACCAGCCGGGCATCACGAACGACGTCGCGGACTTCGCTGGAAGCGTAATTGCCGTCGAAAGCCTCGAGCAACTTCCGGTACTCGGTTTGGGCATCATCATAACGTTTCGCGTGATACAGAATCCAGCCCGCTCGGCTGGCGAATCGCGGTGAGTCTTTTTGCATCGCGGCGCCTTCCCGAGCGACCGCCACGGCGTCATCCGTCATGCCCTCCATCTCCAACGCGCCGGCCAGGTAGTAATGCGCCGCCGGGTTGTCGGCAGGCAGCAGCTTTTCGTCGATGACTTGCCGAAACACCTTCGCGGCCGACGCATTGCGATCGCGCAGCAACAATTCAAGCCCCCAGGCCAGCATCGGCTCTGCCGACTTGTCCGGCCGAATCTGCCATGCCAGGTCAAACCATTTGTCCGCATCGTCAAACAGCTTCGCGGCAAGCGCCAACTCGGCAACTGCCAGCCGTTCGCCAAAGTCCACCGACTCGACATGATCTGGCAGCTTCGAGTTGGCAAACTCCAGGAGTTTGGCAATCAGTTCTCCATTCGCGGTCAATTTCTTGCCGGCTTCGCCCAATACAACAAGCGATCCCATCCGCTCGGCCACGGTGCCAACGAGCTCCAACAATGGCTCGACCGCGGTTTGGCTTTCCAAGATGGACACCAGGCCTTGATAGGCTTCCACGGGGGGGCGATCGCCGACCGACTTGAGCAAATGCTGGAACAGCGGTTCGGCCTTGTCGAATCGATTTGCTTTACGGTACTCTTCCGCAAGAAAGTATCGCAGCGGCACATTGTGCGGATCGGTCTCGAGAAGTTTTTCAAGGCGTGGCAGTAACTCCGAGGACTTGCCCTGCGCGGAAAGGATCTCGTCAAGAAGTCGATACGGCGGCCTGCCCTGATCCGATCGTCTGGCGGCGAAATACTCTTCCAGCTTCGTCATGCTCGAGTCGTGGTTGCCCCGTTTGAATTCGACGCGCGCCAGGCTCAAGGCCAATTGCGGCCGATCGGGTTTGATTGCGTTGGCCTGCTCGTATGCGGTCACGGCGTCGTCGTAGCGAGCGGCGTCAAAGAATGCCTCGCCAAAGAGTTGATAGGTGATGTCGCCGCCGCCAAGAATCGCCTTGCGAAGGGACTCGTCGAGGCCAAACTCGGCCGGTTTGTCGAGCGCCTTCAATACCTCGGCAAAGCGATCGGCCGCCTTGCTGTACTGTTTTTCAAGGTAATACAAACGGCCCATTTCCATCGCGGTAAAGACCGTGCTGGCGTTCGGCTTTTCCGGTTTCGCGGCGAGCACCTCGGCCGCCATTTCATACAGGCGAAGCGCTTTATCCTGCTCGCCTTCGTCCGTTACAAACGCCGCCAGGCGGCGCATGAGCACCGGGTCCGTAGGCTCCTTTTCGACCGCCATCAGAGCATAACGCACCGCGACACTGGGCCGTTCCAAAGCGAAGGCCAGCGGTACGATTTCACGCAGCACGGCCGTGGCTTCCGGATCGAGCCGGGCGGCGCGCTGATATTCTCGGAGCGCGGCGGCGTTGTCTTCACGCTGTTGGGCAACGCGGCCCGTGGCATAATGGGCCAGCGCGTCGAGATGGTCTTGCTGCGCCTCCGAACGTGGCTTGACCGGCGTCAGAACAGTGACCGGATCGTCGATCAGTGTGGCGGTGGGAATCTCAGGTGCGGCAGTGGCTCTGACGAACGGCAGCAACAACCATGCCGCCGCCGGCAAGAGCAGACGATAATCCGTGTTTGACCTGGGTTTCATCCGTGGCGAAACATCGTTTACTTTGGAGTTAGCGAGGCTTGCGCTTGGCCAGCGATTTGGCAACAGCCTTCCGTTTCACCGGCGCCGCGGCCGGCGCTTTCTTCTTGGCGGGCCTGGCAGGTTCGGCTGGTTTCTTGGGGGGCGCGACTTCCTTTTTCTTGCCGGTCGGCGCCGGTGCGTCCAGCGGTTTTTTTCCGGCTCTTGCTTCAATTATCGGGGGTTCAGGGGTTGGCACAGGCAGTGGCTTTTTAGACGCGCGCTTGGGAAACCGATGCTTCGCGTCGGGAGCGATGGTCAGCAAGAACTCGCGCAGCTGCGGCGAAAACGGATTGGCAAAGAATTCCGCCCCCAACTCGTGCAGCAGCGAACCAAATTCGATCCCCTTGTTCTTGGAGATCGCCCGCTCCATGCCCGGTACCGTGCGAGCGACCTGCTCTGCCTCGGTAATGGCGCCCAAAACGTGAAGTACGCCGAGTGCGCCTTGGTCGACGGGAATCGAATGCCCGCCCAGCGCAACCTGCGTGGCAAAGGCCACGACGAACGGAGACGCGCCCTCGAGCTTCTGGATTCGCTTGATCGCGTCGCCGAGATTCTTTTTCTTGAGCACTTCCAGCTCGAAGCAGTACTCGTTTTCAAAGGTGTTCTGCAACACGTCTTTGAGATTGGCGGCGGCAGCGGCGGCGTCGGGTAGCGCCGACATCACTTCGGCCAATTCCTTCACCGTGGTGACGCGGATTTCGTTCCAGTCGAAAAACGCCTTGCGAACAAGTTGATAGACTTTCTCGGCGACCTCGTAAGGCGTGTTTTCCAGGCAGCATGCGAAAAGCATCGTTTCCAGCACGGGCTGCTCGCCGCGCGGCACGAAAGGTTTATAACGCTTTTTCAGCACGCGGTGAATCTTACTCAGCAACGTACTTCGATTTGGACTGCTCATGCCGTGATTGGTTGTTGATCCATTAGGTCTTGCTGGTTGTTGGATCGTGATCCATCGTTTCGTCCGCCGTGGGCTCATCGATCTCGGCCGCTTTCGGCAGGACTTCCTGCAAAATCCGACTGATCTCGATGGAATGCTTGACTCCCAAGTCTAGCACAAACGTCAAACGGGGGGTGTAACGGGTCTCAATCTGTTCGCCCAGCTTCGCTTGCAGAAAACCGGCGGCATTTTGCAATCCTTGCAATGTCAGCCGCTGCTGCGTCTCGTCTCCCATCACCGAAACGTGAACTTTGGCCGACCGCATGTCGGACGCGACTTCGACAAATGTCACGGTTACCGCTTTGACGCGGGGGTCCTTCAGGTCGAACAAGATCGACCGGCTGACCGACTCGCGAATCGCTTGAGCGGCTTTTTGTACGCGGCGTGAAGACATGCGGATTGCAGATTTCTGATTGCCGGTTTGGACGACGCGATGCGACCGCGGATCGAGCACCACTTGCCATTTCGCTGCGTCCCGCGACCAACGGTCGCGGCTTGATGATCAAAGCGTCCTTGCGATCTCCTCAATCTTGTACGCTTCCAGCACGTCGGCTTCCTTGATATCGTTGAAGCCAGCCAACTTGACGCCACATTCCATGCCTTCGCGGACCTCGCGAGCGTCGTCTTTTTCCCGCTTGAGCGAGTCGAGTCCATAGTCGCCGATGATCCGATTGTCGCGAATCACGCGGATGCGGCAGCTGCGCTGGATCACCCCGGCCAGCACCCGGCAACCGGCGATTGTACCCACCTTGCTGATGGTAAACGTTCGCTGCACCAGCGCCCGGCCAAGTTCCGTTTCGCGCTCTTCCGGCTTGAGCATGCCTTCCAGCGCGGCCTTCAGATCCTCTGTCAGCTTATAGATAATCTCATATCGGCGGACTTGCACCCCCTTACGATCGGCCAGGATCCGAGCCTGTTCATCGGGCACAACGTGAAAGCCGAGGATGATCGC
>SXHT01000038.1 GCA_005773095.1 Planctomycetaceae bacterium | reverse complement strand
TTCTGCTCGACGACATCGAACAGGCCCACCCCGACGTGTTCAACATGCTGCTCCAGGTGATGGAGGAAGGTCGGCTCACCGACAGCTTCGGCCGCAATGTGGATTTCCGAAACACGATCGTAATCATGACCACCAACGCCGGCGCCGAGGCCATCAAAAATGAATCGGCCTTCGGCTTCCCCGGTTCGCAGGAGGCCGACGCCACCTACGAAGGCATGAAGTCGCGGGTCATGGACCGCATCGAACGCGTGTTCCGGCCCGAGTTCATTAACCGCTGCGACGACATTATCGTCTTCCGTCACCTGACGACCGATGACTTGAAAAAGGTGATCGACCTGGAACTCTCGAAGGTCCGCGAACGGCTGCTGGAACGCGGCCTCAAGCTGCGGCTTTCGGATGAGGCCAAGAAGTTCATCATCCGCAAGGGTTCCAATACGGACTTCGGCGCGCGACCGCTGCGACGCTCGATCGAGAACTTCGTGGAAGATCCACTCAGTGAGGAACTGCTCAAGGGGGAGTTCCTAGGAAAAGACACGATCGTCGTCGACATCAAGGAAGTCGCCGGCAAGAAGCAGCTTACCTTCCTCGGAGTTAACGGCGACGGTGAGGCCGAACTGGCCGTGGCCGCGGTCTCAAGCGATGGTGGCGACGTACCGGAACCGGAAAAAACCGGCGAGTAACGCTCGCCCGGTATTCAATCGCTCGCGGATGAATGGCAAAGTATTCCCGGCAGCAAGGTTATAAGAAACAGCCTCCTCAGCAGAATTTGCGGGTGAATTCTGGTTCGGGAAGGCGGCCGAGGTTGTGAAACAGGGCCAGTTTTGCGACTTTGGCGGTGCGGAAGCCGTAGGATTTTCTGGTCACCAATTTGACTTTGTTGTTGAGGCCCTCGACGGCGCCCGCCGAAATCTCTCCTTTCGCGTGGAACCAGTTGAGAATCAACGGCCGATGGTCACGCAAGGTCCGGGCCAGCTTCTTGAGTGGCCCAAGTCGCCAGCGCATGGCCCGCGTGGTCCACTCGTCGAGGAACTTGCCAGCCCAGATCGGACTGCGGTACTCCCGGAACCGCTGGAAGTCCTTCCGCAGCAAGTAAGCCCGCGCGCTCCGCATGTTGTACTTGAGAAGTTCTCGCAGCTTGACCGTCTGCTTGTCTGAGAGGTTCTCCGGTCGCTTGAGCAGGCACCACCGCGACCTGCTGAGTACCGGCTCGTAGCCGTCCCGCGGGAGTTGCCTGGCTTCTTCCGCCCGAATCTCGTCGAGCGCCTTGCCGAACTTCTGCATGATGTGAAACCGATCGATCACATGCACGGCCGCCGACAGACACTCGCCGATCACCGTCAGGTAGGGCCGCCACATGTCGCTGCACACGAACCGCACCTGCCCGCAGACCGTGGCTCCCAGGCCGGCAAGGCAGTCGCGCAGGCTGGCTTCGGTGCGTTCTTCCGCCACGGCCAGCAGACGTTTGACATCGCCGCCAATGTCATACACCAAGGTCAAGTACTTGTGCCCCTTGTGCCAGGCGATCTCGTCGATGCCGACGGCCATGACCCCGCTCAAGTCGCGGTGCGCCAGGCCCCATTCCACGGCATGTTCGACGCTGCGGCAGACGCTGTCCCAGGAGGTGCTGAAGATCGACGCCACTTCGCTCCCACTCAGACGTCTGGCCCAGGTTGCCAGAAACCAACGGTACGGATAGTTTTGAGATGCATCCTGAGATTCCCCGTGGAAACGACGAAGTCTGGTAACTCCATCGTTGCCAATCGGCGCTCAGGATGCACTTTTTGATCATCCGGGGCAATCGGCTAAACTGCTGCTTGCCTGGTGAAACGGAGTCGAACTCTGCGGGGACGCAACTCGACAAGGGATAACCAGGCCGAAGGGCGCGTCAATGACGCCTGGCTGCTCTGGCGAATTCAACAGCGTCAGTGCGGCCTTTGTTCTGCTCAGCATTGAACGCCCGAGCGATGCCTGAAAAAATCCAACCCTCCCCATGATCAACCGCTGACACTGCCCGCAAATTCTGTTGAAGACCCAAAAGAAACAAGACCACGACGTCCAAGTTTGGCCTGCAGGGGGCGTTTCGTCAAACCAGTCAGACTTCGCAACGCACAATCTTCAGCTTTTCCACTCGCCTTCACACGGCGTGACAATCCGGCACACAGCGCGCTATTTCGCACACGTCGGAGGGAACTTATGCAACGCGAATTGCAAATCAGATTGATCATTTGCTAGGATGCAACCGCGCTTTTGGCATCGAGTGCGTTTCGCATCTCGCTACGTACTGTCGATACACCCGAGGTTTAAATCACATGTCGCACACTGCTGGGGAACCCGCTTTGGATGGCGCGTCATCTGCATTCGATGAACTCGCCCATCGACGCAGCTTTCTGACCACCATCACCACGCTGGGCATGGTCGGCGGATTGGCGGCCGGCTATGGCACGTTTTTCGCGCTGGCCTCCCAGTTCTTGTATCCTACCCGTAAGAATCTCGCGTGGCTTTACGTGACGACGGTGGATGCGATTGCGCCAGGCGAATCGCTGGCGTTTGAGTCGCCAGGCGGGGTCAAGGTTGTCATCAAGCGACAAGCCGACATCTCGGCAGAACCAGCAGAACCAGCCGCCGAATTTATCGCGCTTTCCAGCACCTGCCCACACCTCGGCTGCCGGGTGCATTGGGAAGCTCAAAACAACCGCTTCTATTGTCCCTGCCACAACGGCCAATTCGATCCCACGGGCAAACCCACGGGTGGACCCGTGCTGGCCGCCAACCAGCACTTGCCGCGTTACCCAATTCGGGTTGAAAGCGGGATGTTGTTTATCGAGATGCCGGTAGGTGGCATCGGCGGGCAGGAAGAATTTATCGAGCGACCCGATGGTTCGTCCGTCGCCGGGAGCGACACGGCGGGAGACGAGCGATGGGCATGATCGCCCGATGGATTGCCGAGCGCGTGCCTGTCTCCGCCGAGCAGGTCCGCGAGCTCACGAACGAGCCCGTGCCCAATCACATGAAGCGATGGTGGTTCGCATTGGGGGGCACGCCGGCGTATCTTTTCGTTGTGCAGATAGTGACGGGCATTCTGCTGGCGATCTACTTTCAGCCATCGACCGCAACTGCCTACGAATCGGTTCGATTCATCAACGAAGAGTTGCCCTACGGTTGGTACTTCCGCAGTTTGCACAAATGGGCTGCCACCTTGATGATTGCCGCCGTCATTCTGCACCAAACCCGCGTGTACTTTACCGGCGCCTATCGCCGGCCTCGCGAGCTGAACTGGATGATCGGCATGGCATTGCTGCTGACGTCACTGGGACTTGGCTTTACCGGCTACAGCCTGGTCTTCGAGCAGTTGAGCTACTGGGGAGCCACGGTGGGAGGCAACATCATGGACAACGTTCCACTCGTGGGCGGCACGCTCAAGCACTACCTGCTGGCAGGAGATGTCTACAACGAGAAGACGCTTCCAAGGTTCTATATTCTTCATGCCGCAGTCCTGCCAGGTACATTGGTGGTGCTGATCGTGGTGCACATCATGTTGGTGCGACTGCATGGGGTCACGGAGCTCCAATTCGAGGACGAACCCGCTGACAAACCCACCCATTTCAGCTTCTATCCGGACCACATGGCCACCGAGTTGCTGTTAGGTCTGGTGCTGATGGTAATTCTGAGCGCGCTGGCGACGATCTACCCTGCCATGATGGGCCCGCCAGCCGATCCGCTTTCGACCCCGGATGTGATCAAGCCCGAGTGGTTCTTCTACGCCACTTTCCGTTGGCTGAAGCTGTTTGGACCAACCTTCGCGGTACTGAGCATGGGCTTCATTGTGTGCGCGATGTTTCTCTGGCCGTGGATCGACCGAGTACTGCGGCGCGTCACGGGCATGCCAGAAGCCAGCGTTTATTTTGGGATCGCGGCGGCATTTGCACTGATTGGGCTGACGGTCTGGGAGGCGGTTGTGGCGCATTAGTTTAGCGACCTTTTCAAGAGTGTTTTTGAGGAAACGAATCATGAGTTTGCGTTTCAAGCAAGGGATCATCGCAGTCATTAGTGTTGTTTTTCTGGGATCGCTGCTGCTTGTGCAGGAGCGAGAAGTCGCGCGCCGGCAGGAAGAAGCCGGCATGCGCAAGGCCGAGATCGCCGTGCCCGCTTCGTCAAAGAGTTGTGTTGAGTGCCACCGCCAGCTCTCACCGGGAATCATCGACCATTGGGTCGGAAGTACCCACGCCATCAAAGGTGTGGGATGCGTCGAGTGCCATAAAGCCGATGGTCATGATGCTGATGCTTTTCAGCATTACGGAGCCACGATCGCCACGATTGTCAGTCCGCGCGATTGCGGTGCATGTCATCAGCAGGAGTACAAGGAGTTTGCCGGCAGTCACCACGCCAGAGGTGGCAACATCCTGGCTTCGCTCGACAATCTGCTGGCCGAAGTCATCGAAGGTTCCCGGACGCCGTTCGATCCGCATTCGCCAACGCCCGGGCATGCGGTGACGCAGGTCAACGGCATGGCCAGCGCGCAAACCGGTTGCCAGCAGTGTCACGGCAGCAAGGTGGCGATTGAATCCACCGACGGCTCGCCACTTACGCTGGAGAACTTCTTGCCCGGGCCCGATGGCAAGCCAACGAATGCCGACGCGGTGTCCCGGATCAAACGGGACGGCAGCGGCCGTCCGCTGCTGACCTCGGCAAGCTGGCCCAACACGGGCATTGGCCGACTCAACCTGGATGGCTCGAAGGGATCATGTTCGGCATGCCACTCGCGGCATGATTTCTCGCCTCGTCGAGCACGCCAGCCAGAGAACTGCGCCAAATGCCATCTCGGCCCCGATCACCCGCAGAAGGAGATCTACGAAGAATCAAAGCACGGCGTCGCCTTTCGCGATCTGCACGATCACATGCACTTGAACGCCAAAGATTGGGTGCTGGGCGAGGACTACACGCAGGCGGCTACGTGCGCCACCTGCCACATGTCGGCCAACACGCGCAATGGCCGCAAGGTGACGCACGATCCGGGTGAGCGAATTTCGTGGACAAACCGCCCTCCGGTGAGCCTGGCAATGGACACGGACATTCACGGCGAAGTGGTTAAGGAAGCCGATCCGGAGAAGCGCAAGTTGCTCGTCAAGGATACCTGGCAATCCAAACGCGACCGCATGAAACAGGTTTGCACCCATTGCCATGCGGAAAACTACGTCAACGCATTTTACAAGCAGTACGATGACTTTGTGATCAACTACAACGAGAAGTTCGCCAAGCCCGGCCAGCAGATCATGGCCGCACTGAGGGCCAATACGCTGCTCACTCCGGGCGAGTTTGACGAGCCGATCGAATGGACTTGGTTCTACCTCTGGCATCATGAGGGGCGCCGGGCTCGGCATGGGGCGTCGATGATGGCTCCCGATTACGCTCACTGGCACGGAATGTTTGAAGTGGCCGAGCGTTTCTACGACAAGCTGATTCCGGAGGCTCGCGAACTCGCCAGGAATGCCGAGGAGAATGGCAAGCCGACAGAAGCTGACGCCGTCCGCAAAATCATCAACAACATTCTTGACCGGCCCGAGCACGAGTGGTACGAGGCGCAACGCAAAGAACTGAAGCTGAGCGAAAAGCCATGAGCAGAAGCGACTTGCGTCCGCGGCAAAGCTCGCCCCTGCTAATCGCTTTCGCTTGCCCCCTAGCGCGCGGATACCTATTGAATGAATGACCGCAAGGCGATAGAGCGCCGATAGACCAATTGGATCTTCAAGACCAGTATGCAGCGGCAGCGGATCGGGCCGCGAACGCCCCGTGCGATCTTTTTCGACGATGACGAAACCGAACCTGCCGGATTACTGCCAGACCGCCGGCACTTGAGTCGGTGCAAATGCCCTAAACTCTGCCACGGCCCTGGCCGATGCTTGTTGATGGTAGCTTGATTCTGCCGGTCGTGGGGCTTACGATAGCCAACAGATTGCTTTTCTTCGACAGTTTCCAGCGATCCCCCCTTCGATTTGTAGTGCCCATCCTATGCTCAACCACTCCCTGATCTGCGAGTGTTGTTGTCGCTGTTGCTAGCGAGCCATCGCTCGGTTCGCTCGTCCGCTCGCGATCTTCGCGCCCGTGTTCCACTCATCGGTCTTCGGTTTCCAAGACAAGCGCTTCGCAACCCACCCCCAGGGACCCCGCGGCTAAAATATTCACTCCTGATTCCTGATTCCCGACGTCTTTGCTTCCAGGTGCCCCATGG
>SXHT01000321.1 GCA_005773095.1 Planctomycetaceae bacterium | reverse complement strand
TGGATTTCACTCGCACTCAGCATAAATCTCAAAGGATGCTCATGAACTGCAACGCCGCGCTCTCGCGAGTCGCTTGCAGAGTCCTATGCTAAGTGGTGCCGCCGGCGATTTTTTGCTTTCAGGGCAAATAGTCCGTCCGTGTTGTTGATGAGCAGATTGGTGCTTTGCAAGTTTCATCGTTCTCCGAGCGTGCGGTGGGTGTTTCTCTCGTGTGATTTACCCCCCCCCATTTTTCGGCGTCCTAGTTTTGCTGGGAGCCGACCAGGAGATTTCGGCTATGAGACATGCAGCTAATTTTGGCTTCGCGATGGTAGGAATGATGACTTGCTTTGGCACGATGTCCCGTGCGACGAATGCGAACGTGATTTTCACAAATACTCAAGTTAACGAGGGCGGAACCGGTTTCGGAAACAGACTTACCGTGTTGTCGGTTCAACAAAAAGGAAATAACACCACGGAGTTTGGCTCGGTGCTGTGGGATGGCAACGCGGACGATTTGACCGACGACGCCACCTCACAAAGTCTGACGCAGACGGTCGCCGCTATGCTGGCGGAAGGAATCAATGAAAATACCCTGACAGTAATCTTCAACATTAACGAAGGTGGCGACTCGACGCCCGTCTTGACGCTCTTCGACTTCGCCCTCATTTTTCAGAATGAGGACGGGGTGGAGTTGTTTCGCGAGACCTATGACGCGCCTGAAGCTGGACTGGGACTTGATCTGGCCGGCTCCGGCAATGGAGCATCGGGCTGGAAGTTCGACGTGGCGTTCACCAATGCCGCGGCCGCCGCGTCATTCTTTAGTGTCGCCACGAATCGCCTCGGCATGGAGATCGTATCCGAACAGGCAATTGCCGACACCAAGGGAGGAGCGGAGAGCTTTTTTGTGATTTCCCCGGTGATCGTGCCGGAACCGTCGGGTGCGTTGCTTTCGTTGGTCGGGCTGGGAGCGGCATTGCGTTACCGAGGCCGCCGGATCAAGGTTTGAAACAGCATCGATCGCTTCGCCGAGCGGCTACGGCAATCTTAGTAAAGTCGTGATCGAGCTGTCCGTCGCCGTAAGCGCCAAACGAAGCCAATGGCAAAAGAACCGATTAACAACAGGAAAGACGAGCCAGGCTCAGGCACCACCATCAGCACAAGATCGTTGCCGTTTCCCCCGGAATAATTCGCCAGGAAGGTATTCGCTCCGGCAGTGATCGTGCCGCCCTGGGGGAGATTGGTGAAGAGCGTGCCGGTGATTGCCCCGCCAGACGTGTTGTCGATCGCCGTAAAGAACGTGCCCGGCGAGAGGGTGGCGGCGCCGAGGTCGGTGATCGAAAACGTGGCTCCATCGATGGACACACCATTGGCTACGATCATGTCCGCGGTCAGCAGTCCGCTATTCAATTCGAAGCTATAGGTCGCATCCAACAACAGGCTGAGCGCGCTGGAAGTCGTGATAGTCCCGGGACTGTTACCCGGCGAGATGAACGCATCGTTGCCGCCCGAGCCATTGCCAATCGTGACGGCGCCGGTCGTGCTGCCCGCGCCGGTCAGCGTGCCGACCAGGACCGAGACGGCACTCGTGAGCGATCCGCCGCTTTCGAGCGACAGTGTACCAGCGTTGATCGTGGTGGCGCCGGTGTAAGTGTTAGTGCCGTTGAGTGTCAAAACGGCTGCGGCATTATTCAGCGTTAGCGTACTGCCCGAACCTTCGACGATACCGCCAAGCGTGCTGTTCGAGCTACTGGTGTAGTTGACGTTGCCCTTGATCTTGGACGATGGGGCGGCGAGGACGATCGTGCCGCCGGTGACGTTCACGCCGCCGTCCGCCGTGAGATGGCCGCCGGCTCCAATCGTGAACGTGCCGCTGCTGGAAGTAACCAAGCCCGCCACGCTGCCGTGTCCATTCCAATTTCCGCCGGTCACAGCGAGCGTTCCGCCAATCGTTGCCGGATTTTTGAGATCGATCACGCCATTGCCGGTCAGAGTTACGTTGCCATTGATCGTACCGTTTCCGCTCAGCGTGCCACCCGTCGCAATATTCAGAGTACTGCCGGCTGCGATGGAACCGTTGACCTCTAAATCCCCGGCGGTGATTGTTGTGACGCCGGTATAAGAGTTAATGCCCCCGAGCGTCAAGGTCGCCGCTGCGTTATTCAGAGTTAGGGTCTTTCCCGCTCCGGCGATGACGCCTGCAAAGCTACTGCTGGTGCCGCTCGTGTAATTCACACTACCGGTGATGGTCGAAGCCGAGTTGCCTGCCGCAATGCTGCCGCCGGTGACATCCAGGTTGCCGTCCGCGGTGAAATTCGCTCCGGTGCCGATCGTGAATGTGCCGCTGCTGGCGGTCGTCAAACCCGTGACGCTGCCGTTGCCGTTCCAGTTGCCGCCGGTCGCGCCCAGCGTGCCGGATATCTTGCCCGGGTTCGTGAAGTTGAAAATGCCGTTGCCGTTGAGCGTTGCATTGCCGTTGATCGTGCCAATCCCGCTCAATGTCCCCGCGGTGGCCACACCAACCGTGCTTCCCGAGGCGATTGAGCCGTTCACCACCAGGTTGCCGGCGGTAATCGTAGTGGCGCCCGTATAGGTATTGACGCCCGACAGGGTGACCGTGCCCGCGGTCGTCTTATTGAGTGCGATGCCGCTACCGGCGAGAATCGCGCCGACGGAGCCTGACTTCATTTCAAAGCCAGTGCTCGTCAGCGCCGACGTGCCCGTGCCGTTGATGCTGCCGCTGCCATCGAGTGTCACCGTTCCAACCGAATCCGACTGGTTATTTGCCAGGTCTAGAATCGCGGTTGCACCATTCACGGTGACACCGCCGGTGGAAATGACGTTGCTGGCGCCATAGAGCAGCTTGCCGGCAGTAATCGAGGTGAGGCCCGTGAAGGTGTTGGCGCCGCTGAGAGTGAGTTGTGATGTGGCGCTGTTCTGAATCACATTGGTTACGTTCGTACCGATCACCCCGCTGATAGTTGATATGCCGGCGGCGCTACCGGAGTTGGTGATTGTGCCGGTGATATTGACGCCGCCCGTCGAAAGCGTGATGCCGCCGGTGCTATTGGCGTTCAGAGTAAGATTCTTTGTGCCGCTGCTGGTGACCGGCCCAGAAATGGTCAGGAGACTGTTGTCCGCGTTAGCCACCACCAAATTGTCGCTTAATGAGATCGGGGCACTAACCGTGTCACCGTTGCTGCCGCTGACCTGATTGAGCTGGGCATTTGCGCTGCTGTTGTTGAAGATCAGGCTCGCACCGCCGCTGGCGGCCAGCGTGAAGGAATTATTGTTGTTGGTGTCCCCGATGTTCAGGATGCCCACCGTGCGCGACGTGGTGTCGATCGTGACGATCCGGGCGCTATTGATGTTGTTAGTCAGGCCGACAGTCGAAGCGGCGCCGCCGGGAACGCTCGGCTTGCTGGTCCAGTTATTCGCTGTGCTCCAGTTGCCGGCGGCATTCACGTCCCAATTGCCGTCGACGGCCAGCGCCACGCGGCCAAACAGGCCGACAGCAACCACCACCGCTGGCAACAACTGTGGAAGAGAGAAGAACCGAACGTCGCCGATCACAAGATGGATCAACTGACGGAGCCTGCTTGCGCGCAAACGCAGCACAGCAAAGAAAAGTGAGCGGATTCGAGCGCGAATCATTGGCGTTGCCTCCCCAATTGCCTACGTCCAGGTGAATTGCCTGCGTCCCGTTGAAACGTCAAAGCCGGAGTCCCTTCGCCAAAGCTTGTCCGCCGTAACTCTACTCCTACCGGTCCTGCGATGTCCCTCAGGCCCTGCCTCATCCCTTATGGCCGTTTATTGTAATCCGCCAAAACCGGCTGTCAATTGTCCTGGCGGAATGCCCAGGGCGATTCACCTGCAAGGGGGGCGGGGGGCGAGCGCTGGCCAGGAGCCGGCTTTGCTAGACGTTTGACCCACCCCTCGGCCGATATTGCCGATGCCGCGTACTGGCCAACAGGCCGAGAACGCCAAGGAATAGCAGGCTTCCGCTGGTGGGTTCGGGTACGATGCTGGCGAAACCGGCCAGAACCACAACATCGCCATTTCCGGAAGCGGTGAAGTCAAGCCTCAGCGATAATGACGTCCAGGGGCCAGGGCCAGGACCACTCGCAGGGCCCGTCGCGAAGGCGCCGTAGGTGTACAGGGCGCCTTGCGCGCCGGCGGGATAGCTGACGGCGGGTCCGACGTCGCCAAAAGACTGCGATGGAGCGCCTAGCTCGGCGACTTGCAAAAAGGCACTGACACCAACAGGCGCAACGGATACACCGTCGCCGGTCAGATCGACCATGGCGCCAGCGATCGAAGTGGAAACCACGTTGGGAAATCCGATCGGAACGATTGGCACGGAGAACGTGAAGCTAAAGGTCGACGGCGTGCCAAAGTCGGTGACCGCGATTCCGTAGGAGATCGAAGGATCGGAATCCAGGGTCGCGTTCAAAGAGAAATTGGTCAGACCCTCGATGATCGTAAAATTGCCTTCACCAGATTGACTTGGTTCATATTTGAATTCGAATATACCAGGTCTCACTTCATTCACGGTGAAGGGGATGTCGAGCGGACCACTGCCGTCGATGCGAACGACCACGGACGGTGATGTGATGGCAGCCGCAGCCATCGATGGTGCGATGCAAGCCAGCAGAACTGCGCAAACTAAGGCCGATAGCGCCCTTGGCAGTTGGCGAGAATTTCGATACGCGATGTTTTTCATATATTCCTCGTAGGCCGTCGTGAATGAACCATGGATGCGGAACTGGAAAGCACAGCGTCCCAGCGGTGCTGCCTCACAAACCAACATCGAAACGGCCAACGCACTTGCCACGACAGCACGCCAGTGCAATTCCAACGAGCGCCAAAAAAATCAAACGCGATTGCGGTGGGTGGTCGCCGTTTCGAGCAACTCAAAGATTTCTCAAGCCGTACGCGACGAAAGAGGTCGTCGTGATAGAGGCCGCGCGCGCGACGAAGTCACGCGAATGGCACACGGCTTTTTTTGAGTTCATTAGGCGAAAAACACGCAGTCCACCCGCGACGGGTGCACTTGTTACCCCAATATATCGACCACCGCTGGGGGCGTCAAGTGGCTGAAAAAAATCCGCAAGCTCCCCAAGGACTTCGGAAAACGAGCCTCGCAGCCCCGGAAAGGCCCATCTCCGGGCCTTGCGGTGCGGGTAACCGTTCACGGGCAAATCGAGGGGACGGCAAATCGAGGGGACAGCCATATTTTCCCGGAAACCACGTTGGACAACCTCCCAATCGGAGGGCACGCCTCTCCCAGATTCGCCGGGGAATTAAGCTTTCCCCTACCCGCCCCCTGGACCTGCAGCACCCCCCTGGATTATCCCTGCCCGTTGGTCGCGATTTGGCCCGGCATGGTCGCCAGGGCTTCCGCAAGGGAGGCAGGCAATGCGCCGGGTTCCGCGCCGGGCCGCAGCGCGAGCAGTTCCGCCTGGCTGCGATGCAGAGATTCGCCGTTCGGATCGGCGCGCACATACGAGCCATCGGGCTTGAGCTCCCGGGCCTTGACGTTGTCACGTTGGTAAATCGGCAGGATTTCTTGCAGTACGCGTTGTTTCAGTTCTGGCGCCTCGACCGGAAACATCACCTCCACGCGGCGATAAAAGTTTCGCGGCATCCAGTCGGCGCTGGAAAAGAAGATCTGCGCCTCGTCGTCGGGACTGAATACGAAAAGCCGGCTGTGCTCCAAGAACCGATCGACGATGCTTGTCACCCGGATATTCTCGGAGATGCCCGGCAATCCCGGCCGCAGGCAGCACACGCCGCGCACGACCAGCTCAATGGGCACGCCCGCCTGGCTTGCACGGTACAGCGCCTCGATCACGCGATGATCAACCAGCGCGTTGAGCTTGGAGAAGATGCGCGAGGGCCGACCGGACCGTGCCCGCTGGATCTGCTCTTCGATGAGTTCCAGGGTCCGGCGATGCAGGTCTTCCGGCGCCACGACCAGCTTTCTCCAGGGGTGTCCCTGCGAATAGCCGGTGAGCAAGTTGAACAGGGCGGAGGCGTCTTCCGCCACGTCCTCGTTGGCGGTGAACAGACCAAAATCGGTGTACACCAAAGCCGTGTTGGGGTTGTAATTGCCGGTGCCCAAGTGAACGTAGCGGCGCAGTGTCGCTCCTTCCTGGCGCACGACGAGCGACAGCTTGCAGTGCGTCTTCAGGTCGAGAAAACCAAACACCACGTGGACGCCGGCGCGTTCCATCGTCCGCGCCCAACCCACATTGCGCTCTTCATCAAACCGTGCCTTGAGTTCCACCAAGGCGGTAACGTGTTTGCCGTTCTCCGCCGCCTGCATGAGCGCCCGCGTGACGGGCGAATCGCCGCTCGTGCGATACAGCGTCTGCTTGATGGCCAGCACCTTGGGATCTTTCGCCGCGGTGGTCACGAAATCCACGACCGGATCGAATGCATCGAAGGGATGATGCAACAGCAGGTCTCGCCGGGCGATGGCCTCAAACAGTTCTTCTCCGCGACGCCAGCGGATCCCGCGCGGCGGCTGCGGCGAGAAGGGGGGATCTCGCAGCAAATGACGGTCGGGCACTTGCACCAACTCCATCAGCGCCGTCAAATCAACCGGGCCAGGGATGCGGTAGACTTCGCCGTAGACCTCGGGTGATTTTTCCAAGGGGTCGCGCAGCGATTCCTCGTCCACCAGCCGCCGCACCAGCTCTTCGTTGGCGCCCACGGCGACTTCCAACCGCACCGCATCGCCGCGCTGGCGGGCCTTGATGCGGTCCTCGATCAGCCGCAGCATGTCGTCCGATTCCTGCTCCAGCATCTCAATGTCGCTATCTCGTGTGATACGAAAGGTCGTCCAATCCAGAATCTCGAAGCCGCCAAATAATTCTGGCAACCGGGCCGCGATGACCTCCTCGAGCAGGATGAACTGCAATGGGTCCCCCTGCCCGACCGGCACAAAGCGGGGCAACATCTGCGGTAACTGCACAACCGCAAAGAGCTGTTTCGGCCCCAGGCCGCTTGTGCGTCGCAGCATCGCCGCCAGGTACAATTGCCGATTGTGAAACAACGGGCTGGGATGGCTGGGGTCGATCGCCATGGGCGTGAGGATTGGAAACGCCCGCTCATGGAAGAACTTTTCCAGAGTCGCCCGCTGGGCGTCATTCAACTGGTTGTGTCCCAGCAGGACGAGCCCCTCCTGCGCAAGCTGGGGTCGCACCTTTTCGTTCCACAAGCGATACTGCTGGGCGACCAACTCCTGCGTGCGCGAGGCGACGCGCTGCAACTGGGTGATTGCGCGCAACCCATCGGGAGCATAGTCCTGCGGAGCGCCATCGCCAAATGCCTGCTCGCGCACTCCGGAGACGCGGACCATAAAAAACTCGTCCAGGTTGGCACTGAAGATCGCCAGGAATTTGAGCCGCTCAAGCAGCGGATTGGTCGGATCTTCAGCCTCTTCCAGCACACGCGCGTTAAACTCCAGCCAGCTCAATTCGCGGTTGATAAAATGCTCGGGTTGGAAGGTATTTGCATCGCTGGAAGCGTTCATGGTAGTTCCCTTGGGTCCCAGGCGCCGTCAGGGACCGCGCGGCACGCGAGGCTCTGCCTCGCAATCCGGCAGGCAGAATCCGCATGGCAGCACGTTCCCGGGCAACGCCTGGAAACGTGCGAGCATCCGTCTATCTTAATCATGGCCCCCGGCCGACGACTACCGACTCGCAAGCATGGACGGTATATTTGTGGAGACTCGCAAATCGCGATCCGCCCGTTCGTACGAGATTATGCCTGACGCCGAACCTTGGCGAGCGCTGTACCCTTTTGCATCGCGTGAACTGCGACTCGACGGCCACCGCTACCATTACCTCGACGAAGGCCTGGGCGATGTGCTGCTTCTGGTTCATGGCAATCCAACCTGGTCTTTTTACTGGCGCAATCTGGTGCTCGGCCTGCGTGGCCAGTACCGGCTGATTGTGCCCGATCATATCGGATGTGGTCTGAGCGATAAACCGCGTCATTATGCCTACCGACTTTCGCAGCACATCGAGAACTTAAAGCGGCTGGTCAGCGAGTTGGACCTGCGCCAGATCACCCTGCTCAGCCACGACTGGGGCGGCCCGATTGGTCTGGGCGTGGCAACCGCGCTGCCCGACCGGTTTGCGCGCTTCGTGATGTTCAACACGGCCGCATTTCGCTCAACCTGGATGCCCTGGCGGATTCGCGTGTGTCGCACGCCTGTCTTGGGCCGGATCGCAGTTCAAGGCATGAATGTCTTTGCGAAAGCGGCCATCCGCATGGCCGTGAACAAGCCAGATCGCATGACTTCCGCCGTACGCAGCGGTCTTGTGGCGCCCTACAACTCCTGGGGGAATCGGCAGGCCATTTATCGCTTTGTGGAAGACATTCCCATGTCGCCAGAAGCGCCGAGTTATCAGACACTCGCCGACATCGAGTCGCGGCTGTCGTTACTTAAAGCCCAGCCTTGGATGTTCATCTGGGGGATGCGAGATTGGTGCTTTAAGCCGCAGTTCTTGGAGCGATTTCTGGATCACTTCCCCAAGGCGGAAGTGCATCGCCTGAACGACGCCGGCCATTACGTGATTGAAGACGCCTACGAAGAGATCATCCCGCTCGTCGCTCAGTTTCTGCAAAAGCACCCCGTCCCAGTTTCTTCCCTCTAGCGAGGTTCGCCGGCCGTGGACCCATCGGAAGCTCCAGACCTCACGCCTGGCCAATGCGTTGCCCTGGCTTCGATCATCGAAGCCACGGCGCCCAAGCCCGGTAATGTCCACCGCGGCGCTGATTTTGCCGATCTTTCGTATCCCGATTTCATGGTCAGTGCCGTCGCAATTCAGCCCAGCTTTGATCGCGCCCTTACATTGTCCCTTGGCCAACTCGTACGCTCATCCATGGCGGCCACGCAGCGACTTGTCGGCACGAATTCAAATCTGGGAATGGTCCTGCTGTTCGCCCCCTTGGCCAAGGTTCCTCGAGAGCAACCACTGACAACAGGCGTGCAAACCGTGTTGGCGGCGCTGACCGCCGACGACGCGCGAGACGTCTATGCCGCGATTCGCCTTGCTCAACCGGGCGGCCTCGGTCGTGTCGAAAAGGCGGATCTCCACGAAACGTCGCCGCAATGCCTGCTTGCAGCCATGCGCCTGGCTGCAGGTCGTGATCTGGTGGCCCGCCAGTATGCCGAAGGCTTTCCCAATGTGCTTACCCAAGTCGTTCCGTGGCTGACCTTTGCGATACACGAGCAGCAACTGTCCGTTTGCGACGCCGTGGTGCATACTTTCCTGCAAATGCTCTCGGCTGAACCCGACAGCTTGATTGCCCGCAAACGCGACATTGAACTGGCCTGCCAGGTCTCCGCCCGCGCGGCGGGCGTCTTGGCCAGCGGTCAACCGGGCGACGCGCGGTACGGCGAAACACTCGCCGACTTTGATTTTTGGCTGCGCTGCGATCATCACCACCGCAACCCTGGCACCACGGCGGATTTGGTGGCCGCCGGTTTGTTCGCCTGCCTCCGCGACGGCATAATAAAGCCGCCGTTCCGATTGGCGAATCATTCCCAATAGGTAACCGTTTACGGGCCAAGAGAGGGGGACAGCTGTCATGCCCACCTTCCACGTACGCGTTGAAAAAGACTTCCTGGTATTCAGCGCCGGGCATTTCATCACGTTCAACCTCGACAGCTGCGAGCGGTTGCACGGGCATAACTATCGCGTGGCCGCCGAGGTTGCCGGCCTGCTCGACGCCAATCAGTATGTGATTGATTTCGTCTGGCTGCGCGACGCGATGAAATCGCTCATCACGGAACTGGATCATCGGATGATGCTGCCGACCACGCACCCGCGGATTCGCGTGACCCACGACGACCGCGAGGTGCTCGCCACATTCGCAGATCGCCGCTGGATTTTCCCGCTCGGCGACTGCGTGCTTCTGCCCGTATCCAACACCACAAGCGAGCTGGTCGCGGAGTACCTGGGCAACAAGCTGTTGGCCCGAATTGCCGCGGAGACCCAGGTGCAGCCCATCCGCGTGCGAATCGAAGTCGACGAATGTTTTGGCCAAACCGCCGTCTGGGAAACCTGCCTGGCGGATGGTGGACCTATTTCGCAAGAATGACGCGGGTCAATCTCGGGTTGGTGCGAGGAAACGTTGAGGGCCAAGACAGGGGGACAGGCACATTTTCCCGGGACACACGTGGGACAACCTCCTGACAGAACGATGCACCTCTCGTGAATTCGCCGGGAGAATGAGCCAGTCCCCGACCCGTGAACGGTTACGGGTTCGGGCGATCCGTTGATGGACGTTTAGAACTGCAGAATGGGTACGACGCCTTCGAACGCGCTCCATTCCTTTGGCAACGGCGCCTCAACGGCCACGCGCTCGCCATGTACCGGGTGATTGAACGCGATTGACCGAGCGTGCAGTGCGATCGAACGCCTCCGTGCGTCCTCGGTTGCCGGCCCGAAGGCGATCGTCGAACCGTAGAGTTCGTCTCCAAGCAGGATCCGGCCGCGCGCGCTGGCCTGCACGCGAATTTGATGAGTGCGACCGGTTTCCAGGCGGATTTCCAGCAGCGTGCCCCATGCGCCACGCCGCAGCGCGCGGTAATGCAGGACCGCCTCCCGCGCTCCGGGATGGGTGGCCTCGACGATCCTTGCACGTGGCTGGCCGTAGACTTTCCCGAGATGGTCTCGCCAGGTCCCCTCGGCCGGCTCGACGTCTCCCTCGACGATCGCCCAATAGGTTTTTTCGATGGTACGTCGTTCGAATTGCCGCGACACCTTAACTGCCGCCCGGCGCTTTGTGGCGAAGATGATCGCACCCGATACCGGCCGGTCAAGTCGATGCGGAACACCCAGGTAAGCCCAGTCCGTACCTGCCCGCTCCGCAAGAAACCGCCGCAGGCGTAGTTCCAAACTATCAAATTGCGGCGGCGCCTGCGTGGCCACGCCGGCCGGCTTGTGGACCACCAGCACCGGCCCATCCTCATAGAGAATCTCAAAACCGTCGGGCACCGGTCCCTCATTCCCAGGTTTAGATCGAATCGCTCGCCGGCACCACAAACGGAGCTCGGTAAGCCCGGGTCAACAGCGCATCGGCCGCGGAGTTGTTCACGAACTTTTCCGCCTGGGGATCAAACGGCAACGATGGGCCAAACTTGAATTTCGTCGTCTTGGGATCGAGCTTGTTGTCGGCCACGTGCGATTCAATGCGGCTCAGCAGATCGTGCGCAAGAAGTGCCGGGCTGGCTTTCTCGGCAACCTGCTTGAGATCGGCGATTGAAATTTCGTCCGTCGCTTGCAGGTACGAGATATTGCCCAGGTGGCACAGCGCACTCGACAGATGTCCTTCCAGAATGTCGGCCCGCAAATCTTCGCTCTTGCGGCTGCGGACCGCGTCCACAAAATTGCCATAGGGGTCCCCCCCGCCGTGAAACTCCCGGACCTTGTTGCCGGCGCGGTCGAAGATGATTGTGTCACTGTAGCCGGGCATCACCGCATAGCCGTCGCTGCCGTGGAAGATGTTGCCCACGCCGGCCCCCATGTACGGCTGCGTTTCCAGACCGCGGACTTCGAACACCAGCGACTTGCCGTCTCCATAGTCGAAGAGGCAGACTTGCGTGTTAGGCGTTTCGCCCGCGTCTTCGTAGCCGATTCGCCCGCCGAAGCTCCAAGCGCTCTTGGCAAGCTGATTGACCTTCAGGCCCCATCGGGCAATATCCATCTGGTGAATGCCCTGGTTTCCCAGATCGCCGTTGCCATACGGGAATTGCCAGTGCCAATCGTAGTGAAATTGTTGGCGCGTCAGCGGCGCCATCGGCGCGGGTCCCAGCCACAAGTCATAGTTCACGCCAGCCGGCACGGGATACTCGCCCTTGGGACCGATCGACGGCCGCCGCTTGTAGCACAACCCGCGGGCCATCTGCACTTCGCCGATCCCGCCATCGTGAATCAACTGAATGCCATCGCGCACTCCCTGCATGCTGCGGCTTTGCGTGCCCGTCTGGCAGATCTTGCCATACTTGCGGGCAACCTCCACGATCCGCCGGCCTTCGCTGACGTTATGGCTGACGGGTTTTTCGACATACACATCTTTGCCCGCCTGCATCGCCCAAATCGCCGCCAGGGCGTGCCAGTGGTTGGGCGTGGCAATGGTGACGATATCGAGCTCTTTATCGTCGAATGCCTGCCGCATGTCGGTCGCCACCTGGGGCTCACGACCTTGCTGCTTCGCGATATCCGCCGCCCGCGCCTTGCCGATATTTTCGTCGGCATCGACGATCCAAGTGATCTCGCAGTCCTTCCGATTAACAAAGTTTGCAATATGATCGCCGCCGCGCCCCCTCACGCCCACGCAGCAAACGCTGAGCTTGTCGTTCGGACCGGCCGCCGCCAGCGGTTCCTCGGCAAACAACCGATTTGCCGGATTCGCATTCCAGGTCGCGGCCGCGGCGGCCGCGGTAACCAACATTGAGTCTTCCAGAAACTGCCGGCGAGTACGCTTTGACATAGCAAAACCTCTTGGCGGGAAACGAGTAAGGTGGGCGGGACGAGCTATTCGACGTGCTTGGTTTCCAGCGATAGCTTATGAATTCCAACGGAACTGAGGCTGTCCATGACGCTTACGACGTCACCGTAGGGCAATCCCTCGTCGGCGGCGATTCGCACCGACGCTTCTTTGTCGATATTGCTCAACGACTGCAAGTACGCGGTGAAACTGTCCAGAGTAACCGCCTGCTCACCCAGGAACACCTTGGTAAGACCCTCATCTTTCTTGACGAAAATCGTCAGCGGCAGGGTTTCTCCCTCGGCAATTTCCGGAGCAATCGCCGTGGTCTGGGGCACCTTCACGTCCACGGGGCTCGACGCCACCATCGCAGGCACGGTGATCATAAACACAATCAGCAGCACCAGCACCACGTCCACCAGCGGCGTGACGTTAATGTCGCTCAGGGCTTCGTCTTCGCTCGATCCGCCTGCTTTCGCCGCCATGCACTGCCTCGTTCTCGATTCGACCACGAACTCTCAGGGAGCCGGCGCCGCTTGTTTGGTTTCCAAAGACAACTTGCTGATGCCGACCGTGCTGAGGCTGTCCATGACACGGATCACATCCCGATAGGGCAAGACCTTGTCGGCAGAGATTTGCACGCTTGATTCTTTGTCCAGGTTCAATGTTTGCAAGAAACCCGTGAAGCCGTCGAGCGACACCGCTTGTTCACCCAGGTAAACCTTGGCCTCGCCCGCCTCTTGTTTGACGAAGACTTTAAGCGGCAGCGCGTCGCGTTGTTCCATCACGGCGGCAATCGCCGAAGTGCCGGGTAAATCGACCTGTACCGGGGCCGAGCCGACGACCGCGGGGGCGGTGATCATGAACACAATCAGCAGCACCAGCACCACGTCCACCAGCGGCGTGACGTTAATGTCGCTCAGGGCTTCGTCTTCGCTCGATC
>SXHT01000320.1 GCA_005773095.1 Planctomycetaceae bacterium | reverse complement strand
GCCGGAATCCATCAGGACGGCATGCTCAAGGAGCGCCGCACGTACGAGATCATGCGGCCGGAGGATGTCGGCTTTCAAAAGACCGATCTCGTGCTGGGCAAACATAGCGGCCGCGCTGCGTTGGCGGATCGCGCTCGTGCCCTTGGATATCACCTCAACGGCGAGCAGCTGCAGACGGTATTCGAGCGTTTCAAGCTGTTGGCCGACAAGAAGAAGGAAATCTACGACGGCGACATTGCGGCGCTCTGCGAGCACCAGCATTTCGACGCCGGCGAAGGCCAATGGTCTTTCATCTCGTATCAACTGGACGGTGGTACCGGCAGGACACCGCAAGTGAGGCTCACGCTTCGGCGCGGCGAGCAGGACGCAGTTGAGACGGTCACGGCCGGCGACGGGCCGATCGACGCAATTTTTCTGGCGATCGAGAAGATCACGGGGCTGACCGTGGTCTGCAAGGATTTCCGCGTGCAGGCCGTCACCGTGGGCAAAGACGCCCAGGGGGAAGTGACGGTGGAAGTCGAGCATGACGGGCAATTGCATCGCGGCCGCGGCGTCTCGACCGACAGCATTGAAGCCAGCGCCCGGGCATTTTTAAACGCGATGAACCGCATCGCGATACGGCAGGAGCGCCTGCACCCGCAACGGTCGACGGTCTAAATGGGTCGGATAACCCAGGCCAACGGCCCGGGATTCCCACGCCAAAGATTAATCACAGGCCAAAGGCCCGGCAATTTGCCTAGCCCAGGCCAACGGCCTGAGGCCAAAGGCCCGGCAATTTGCCTAGCCCAGGCCAACGGCCTGAGGCCAACGGCCTGGGATTCCCACGCCAAAAAAGGCCCGGCAATTTGCAAGATTAATCCCAAACATAACGCTCGTCGATTTCAATGCTGTGTCGCTTGCACATTCCACGAAACTCGTCTTTAAACGATCGATTCTCATGATGCTCGATTTGCCCGCGAATGTATGCGTCGACATCATTGCGCTTCGAATGACTCACTGAAAATGCGCCGTAGCCGGCTTGCCAGGAGAACATCGACGTACCAACATCGGATGACTTCGCCCATTTGGACGTTTCCGTTTTGACATGTTCAACAAGCTTCGCGATCGTAATTGTTCGCGAAAGGCCCGTCAGCAGGTGAACGTGGTCAATGTAGCCACCAACCGATGCGCTCACGCAGCCAGATTCCTTGACGTGATGGGCCAGCATGCGAAACATCTCGCATCGAAACGTCTCGTTCTGGAGGAAGGTACGTCGTTCTTTCGTCGAGAAGACGACATGAAGCCAGACCTGGGTGAGTGATTGTGGCATGTAAGGTACCAGTCAAACAGACGGGCCTTTGGCCCTACAGGAATTTTTAAATTGCCTTTTTACCCAGGCCGTTGGCCTGGGCTAGGTAAACGACTGGCCCTTTGGGCCGGATCAACACGAACATGCATCAAAGGGCCAAAGGCCCGGCAATTTGCCTAGCCCAGGCCATCGGCCTGGGATTCCCACGCCAAAGAATAATCAAAGGGCCAACGGCCCGGCAATTTGCCTGGCCCAGGTCAACGGCCCGGGATTCCCACGCCAAAGAATAATCAAAGGGCCAACGGCCCGGCAATTTACCTAGCCCAGGCCAACGGCCCGGGATTCCCACGCCAAAGAATAATCAAAGGGCCAAAGGCCCGGCAATTTACCTAGCCCAGGCCAACGGCCTGGGGTTCCCATGCCAAAGAATAATCAAAGGGCCAAAGGCCCGGCAATTTGCCTAGCCCAGGCCAACGGCCTGAGGCCAAAGGCCCGGCAATTTGCCTAGCCCAGGCCAACGGCCTGAGGCCAAAGGCCCGGCAATTTGCCTGGCCCAGGCCAACGGCTACCTCGTAAAATCGCCGACCGTTTCTTCAACTGCGTTTCGACCTGGTCGCGCACGTCCCGCAAATCGAGGGACTCCGCTCGGGGCGCCCTGCCGCCGGCCCGACCCCGCCACCCCGGCTCCACTCACCCCACACGCTCGTACGTTCGCGCGCCGCCGTCGCAGCCTGCGTTGTCCAGGGCGATCCGGTACAACCGCTGTCCGGCGGGCGTGGGATACTCGGCCGTAATGCATGCCTGGCACAATTCGTCGCTCTCGAAACCGACGGCGCGGGCAATCGACTCCACCGGCAGATACCGCAGCGAATCGGCCCCCAATTGCTTCGCCATGCGGGCTTGAACTTCGTCAGTGAGGGGGCCGCCATGCATGAATTGCGGTGCAAACAGTTCGCCGACCGTGGACATATCGATGCCGTAGAAACACGGGGCGATGATCGGCGGGCAAGCCACGCGCACGTGAATTTCCTTCGCTCCGCCCAGCTCGCGGATGCGATTCACCAGCACCTGCATCGTGGTCGAACGCACGATCGAGTCTTCCACCAGCAGCACGCGCTTGCCATCGAGTACTTCGCGGAGCGGGGTGTATTTGGTTTCTACCTTGCGACGGCGATTGCTGCTGCCTTCGATAAACGTGCGGCCCGTGTAGCGATTGCGAATCAATCCTTCGTGGGACGGAACGCCGAGTTTGAAAGCCATTGCGTCGGCCGCCGCTTTGCTGGTGTCGGGAACGGGCACCACGATGGTGTCGGCATCCACCGTAAGCGTTTCGAGCCGCGCTAGTTCTTCTCCCAGCCGCTTACGCGAAAGATATACGCTGCGATCGTCCATCGTGCTGGCCACGTTGGCAAAATAAATCCACTCGAAGAAGCAATGTGCCCGCGACGGTGTCGGGGCGAATCGCTGCAACTCGAATTTTCCGTTGATGATTGTGATGCAATGCCCGGGCTCGAGTGATTGAATGTTGTCGGCAGAGAAGCCCAGGTTGAGGAGCGCCACGCTCTCACTGGCCGCGGCGAACAGCAGTCCCTCTTTCGCCCAGCAAAGTGGTCGCAGGCCCCAGGGATCGCGGGCCACGAGCATATCGCCTAACGCGTTGAGCAGTGAAAGGCAATACGCCCCGTCGAATCGCCGCGAAACACTCCGCATAATCTCCAACAGCGTAGGCCGGGCATTGCTCGACAGCTCGCGGCCAATCGCGTGCATGATGATTTCGGTATCGGTGTCACGGGCCAGATGATTGTCGTCATCGGCCAGCAGCAATTCGCGCAGTTCCTGATAGTTGGCCAACTGCCCGTTGAAGCCGAAGCTGAACCACTTATGCTTCTGCACGTGGCTGCGCTCAAACGGCTGGGCGTAATTACGGTCCTCGGCTCCGCAGGTGGCGTAGCGCACATGGCCGATTGCCGCGCGCCCTGCGTAGCGGCGCATCAGGGCCTCGCTTTTCTCGCGATGGCTGAGCCGGAACACCTCACTCACGCCCCCCAGCTCCTTGTACGTTTCGATTAATTGGTTGCGGTCGGGATGAAACGTGGTCATGCCCGCCGAAAGCTGCCCGCGATTCTGGATATCGAGCAGCATCCGGGGCATGAGCCGCGAGACTTCATCAGGACCCTGCTCGGGGCAGAGCGGGCTTACTTCCCTGCCGGGCAGGTGATAAATTGCCGCAACGCCGCACTCGTGGTGCAATTCGCTCATCGCAGGGTGTCTGGTGCCGGGTGCTCTTCTGGTCTGGAACGCCCCCTCATTTTACGTGTCGCGACCGGTTTACTCAACTAACGACGTTTCCTTCGATCGAATTGCTGGTTTCTGGTGTTAAGCTGAGAACATCCGCTCAATGGCAGCGGTTAACCATCTGAGAACTGAAATCCGCTCATGTCCGACCAACTTCGCCAGGAAATCGCCACGGCCGCGCGTACGATCATCGTGAAGGTCGGCACGCGCGTGCTTACCCGTGCGGATGGCGCCCTTAATCAGGAGCGGGTTGCCGCGTTGGCGGAAGAGCTGCATCAGCTGATCGCCACTGGCCGGAAGGTAGCGCTGGTCACCTCGGGCGCTGTGGGGGCAGGCTTGGGACGGCTAGGCCTGACGAGGCGGCCGACCGAACTGGCAAAACTGCAGGCAGTCGCGGCCGTCGGGCAAAGCCACTTGATCGAAACCTACGACCGCGGCCTGCGGGCGCACGGCCACCACGCCGCACAACTCCTGCTCACCGCCGAAGACCTGGATGACCGCACGCGCTATCTCAATGTGCGGAACACGATTCGCACGCTCTTCGAGTACGGCGCCGTTCCGATCATCAACGAGAATGACACCGTCAGCGTCGATGAGCTGCGGACCACGTTTGGTGACAATGATCGGCTGGCGGCAATGGTTACCAATTGCATCCGCGCCGGTCTGCTGGTGATTCTCTCCGACGTGGATGGCCTGTACGACGGAGACCCGCAAAACCCAAAATCGCAAGTGATCCACACCATCACCAGGCTTGAGCCTGCGATCTACGACCTGGTGCGCGACAAGGCCACGGGACTGAGCAAAGGGGGCATGGCCAGTAAGCTGGAAGCCGCCCGGATCGCCACCGCCTCGGGAGAGAACGTGATTATCGCCAGCGGCCGCCAACCCGGCAGTCTCGCCAAGATCATTGCCGGTGAAGTCGTGGGCACACTTTTCGTTGCCCAGGGCAGCTCGCTTCCGTCCTGGAAGCGCTGGATCGGCTTCACCGTTCAACCGCGCGGAACCGTGGTGCTGGACGGCGGGGCGCGAAAAGCATTGGTCGAGCAAGGCCGCAGTCTGTTGGCCATCGGCATCACCGAGGTCGCGGGCCCCTTCAAGAAAGGCGATGTGGTTTCCATCCGCGACCATGCGGGGGCAGAAATTGCCCGCGGCCTGACGAACTACAACAGCGACGACCTGGCCCAAATCAAAGGGCGCAAGACCGATGATATCGCCGCCATTCTGGGCGCTTGCCCTTACGAAGCGGTGATCCATCGAGACAATCTGGCGCTCACGACCGAATTCCGAGCCGATGCTCCCTGAAACGGTCTCCGCAGCCGATTGATCCTGCGCGGGTTCGCGAACCGGCTCTCGCGGTGCTTGCCACCGATCCATTTCCGCATCTGGCGACGATCGACGGCGATCAGCCGCGCAGTTTTCCGATCAACCCCCCGGACCAATATTTCTGGTCCTAATCCTCGCCAATGCACCATAGCGCTTCGTGGGTGCGGAAGAAGATCTCGCCGTTCGAGACCGCCAGCGATGAGTTCGTCGGCTCCGAAAGGGAGTTGGTGGCGATTACTTCAAGTTTCTGGGGGGAGGCCTTTATCACGAACACATCGCCCGATTGGTTGGGCAGATAAAGTTTGTCGCCACTCAGGACCGGCGAACTCCATGTTTCATTCTTGCCATCGGTGCCCTTTGCCCGGCCTTCCCAGACAGTCTCGCCCGTGCCCGCGTGCTGACATTCGACGATCCCCTGCATGTCGGCGACATACAAGTGTTCGTCGCGAACCACGGCCGACGGCAGTCGCGAACGGCTGCGCGGCGCATACCAAAGCCGGTTGACGGTCCGGTCACCGCGACCTCCGGCCTTGACCGCCAATGAAGGGCCATGAAATCCACCGAACGCCACGACAATATCATTGCTTGCCGACGGCGATGCGTAGACCAGGTCGGAGAGGCCGCCGCAACTCCAAAATTCCTTGCCGGTCTCCGGATCGCACGACAGGAGTTTTTGAGGTAGCGCCACAATCAGTTCTTTGCGTCCCGCCGCATCGATCACCAGCGGCGTGGCCCACGAGCCATAAAGTTCACTACCCCCCGCCGACCCGGACGGTCCGAGCGCCGTTTTCTCACCATAGTGCTCGTGCGGCACGTCGAACTTCCAGACCGTGTTGCCGTCGCGCTTATCGACGGCAATCACAAACGAGGGATTACCGGGACCATAGTTGATGATGCACAGATTACCGACGAGCACGGGCGATGATCCACTGCCCCAATGATGATTCACGCTGCCAAGATCGCGATGCCAGAGGAGCTTGCCAGCGAGGTCATAGCACGCCAGTCCGGCCGAGCCGAACCAAACGATCACCCGTTCGCCATCCGTGACAGGCGACGGGGAGCAGAACGGATTGGTGTTGTGAGTAGGTTCTTTCTCAGCAAACGTCAGGCCCTCTTGCCAGAGCAACTTGCCAGCGGCGCGATCAAAGCACATCAGCGTCCGCCGGTTTTCTTGATCTTCGGGCTGTGTGACGAAAATGCGATCTTCCCACACGATTGGCGTCGAATTGCCACGTTCTGGCAACGGCGTGCGCCAGCGAATGTTTTCCGTCCGGCTCCAGAGGACGGGCAAGTCGGTCTCGCTGGTAACGCCCTGCTGAGAAGGCCCGCGCCACGCCGGCCAATTCTCGGCTCGCAACGATGGCACGGCACAGGCCAGGCCGAGGTATAGGAACAGACTTCGCACGACCATCAGGCACCCTCCGACGACCGACGATACTTTGTCCTGGACTTGGACTCCGCCTACGGCAACTCCGGCGCCGCATGTAGCGCCCGGTCGACCGCTTGCATCATGGCGTCCGACCAATGACCGATCACCTGTGGGACGCGCCGCTAACGAGTTGTTGCCAGATTATAGCATTTCGCCGGGGATGGACCATTCAGTCCAGATCCGGCGGTATCGGATGTTTTCGGATCGACGAGCACGCTCGTCGGCTGACCAGCGTCGTCCAGATTGCCGGTAATCATCGCCAGGACGGTGCTGGTGAGTCGCCGGTCATCGTATCGCATGCCCTGCCTTCCAGCAATGCCTTCAACCGCGTCGCGTCCAACGTCCCAGGAGGGGCTTGTGGAACAAGCGTCACAGCCTGCCCAGGTGGAGTGTACGATTGGTGCATCTCGAAAGATGGCGAGGGTGAACATCAGAACGTATTTACCATCGGGAGATCGGCGCTGCTGAGGCGCTTTGTCAGTTGGTGGTAGTGGTAGTGCGTTGCGCACTTGATGAGATAGACGAATAACAACGAAGGTTGGCGACGCAGGCGCCACACGTTTGCGATGCGGGAGCGGTATTCTTGCCGCAACTCGGGGTCGGCCACGTGGCGCATCAGGCGATGGTATAGCGCTGCCGAACGGATGAGGTACTTGCTCTGCGCCGTGAGCCAGGCCAGCGGATGGCGACGCCAATAGGCCCGCTGTGCCCGGTTGTACTCGAAGGTCGGATCGAGGAACAAACGGTCGGTGCGGTCGAAGTAGGTTTTGGCGTCATACAGTTGTTGCATGATCCGCACGTAACCGTCGCGCAGAGCCTCGCGCGACAGTCGCCGCGGAATGATATTCGTGCCGTAGGCCGGTTGATCGTCCGGATCGAGGCGGTTTTCGGCGGCGAGTCGGTCATAAAGCGGCGTCTTCGGTATCGCCGATAACATGCCGAGCATCGCATGCACCACCCGGGCATCCCGCACAAACTCGATCTGGGCGTCAAAAATGGTTTCGTCGTCGTGGTCGAAACCCACAATCATCCCAGTCCAGACCTCCATGCCGGCCGACTGGATGGCGTGGACTTTCTCCAGCATTGTGCCCCCTTCCCGCAGGTTCTGAAACTTGAGCGTTTCGCGGAGGGACTCGGCATTGGGACTCTCGATGCCGACAAACACCGCTTGAATGTTCGCTTCCGTCATCAATTGCATGAGCGGGGGATCGTCGGCCAAATCCAGCGAAGCCTCGGTGAAGAACGTGAAGGGGAAGCCGTTGGCGCGCTGCCACTGGCCCACGTCGCGCAGCACCGGAGCGATGGCTTTCTTATTGCCGATCAGGTTGTCGTCCACGATAAACACCATCTCCATGCCGATCGCGCGCATCGCTTCGAGCTCCGTGATCACCTGAGCGCTGGATTTCAGTCGCGGGCGTCGGCCGAAGGTGACAATGATGTCGCAGAATTCGCATTGAAAGGGACAACCGCGGGAAATTTGCAGGCTGCCAAACATATAGTGCCGGGCTTCGAGCTGGTCGTAGCGCGGACACGGCGCCCGGGTCATGTCGGTTTTCTCGGATTGTTCATAGCGCGGCTGGTGGCGGCCTTGCTGCCAGTCGGTCAAGAATCGCGGCCAGGTATCTTCGGCTTCACCCACGAAAATCACGCTGGCCAGGTCGGCAAAATAATCCTCCTTGACGGTAACCCACGGTCCGCCAACCACGACGAACGCCCCGCGCTTGCGCAATTCCTCGAGAATCTCTCGCATGCGAAACCGCTGCACGCTCATGCCGGTCAGGCCGACGATGTCCGCGCGGGCAACGCGGTCGAAGTCGATCGGGGTCACGTTCTCATCGACGAGCACGACTTGATGCTCGGCAGGCGTGAGGGCCGAAAGCAGCGGCAAACTGGCAACGGGCAGGTTGGCCCGCTTGCCGAACAGGGGCAGGGCATGCTCCATGCCCCAGAACGACTCCTCGAAACGGGGATTGATGAGAACGATGTTGGCCATCGCGGTGAGTTCTACCATTACGTGAGGCAAACGACAATCAAAATCGGCGTCTCCAGTTCTGCTCTATGTGTGTCTGAGCGACTCGGTGGGGCACATTCGCGCGGCCCACCAGGCGGGGTAAACAGCGCCGAGCACACCGGTGGTGGTTGCCATCAGCAGGACTTTGAAAACGACATCCGGGGATAGATTGCCTTCAATCAGCCCTGCGCACGCGGGCAGCGTGGCAATGCCGCGCAACAGCAGCGTGCCGAGGATTGTACCCACGATTGCTCCGACCAGGCTCATGCCGAGCGATTCGCCCAGGATCAGTGCCACCACCCGCTGCTTGCGCCAGCCGATAGCGCGCAACAGACCGATTTCCCGCGCGCGCTCAAATACGGAGGTGACCATGGTGTTAAGCACGCCAATCGCGCCGATCACCAGTGCCATCGTCGAGATCACCCAAGCCGCCGCGCGGGTCACGCGGATTTGGGTGATGTTGGCGACGAAGTCGGCTGTCGGCGTGGCGGCCAGGGTCGCGTCGAGCGACTCGATTTCCCGTTTTAGCGCAGCAACGGTTTCGGACGTTCCCTCGGTGCGCAGCTTGACGACGTAGCCCGTCACCTGGCCGGGGCGGTCGATCATCTGCTGCATCTCTTCGAGCAGCAGGAACATACCGCCGCTTTCGTAGACACTGAAGCTTTGGAAGACGCCGACGACTTCAAACGACTTGCCGTACACGTCGAGCATGTTGCCGACGCTCAGACCGATGCTTTTGGCCAATGTTTCACCGAGCATCACGCGACGGCGGTCGCCGGCTTGCAGACGGCGTCCCGCCACTATTTTTACACGGTCGAGCACCGGGCAATCGGGCGCCCAACCGTTGACGATCACGGCGAACAGATTGAAGTCTTCAAGGGCCACGAGGTCCATCAGTCCGCCGATGACTTGCTGCACGTCTGGAATCGCCGCGATTTTCTCGCCAAGAGCCTGGTCGATTCCGTTGCTTAATTGCATGGCGCCGCCGCCACGCTGCACGACCAGATCAGCCCCCCGCTCACGGTAGAGATCGAGAAATGATTGCTCGAATCCATGGGTCGCACCAACCAGCGCCACGAATGCGGCGCTGGCCATTGCGATGCCGGCGCAGGTGAGGCCGGACCGCAAGGGGCGGCGACGCAGGTTTCTCAAAATGATCTGGTCGAATCGCATCAGAACTACTCGTGCCGCATCGCCTCGACGGGGTCCAGGCAGGCGCCGCGGACGGCCGGATAAATACCCCCGGCAAGCCCGACCGCCAGCGCCAGAATTACGCCCCACACGAGCACCGCGGGGGACACATCGGTGCGAATCAAGCTGCGCACAGAATCCGCATTGCTCAGAACTTGCGTGATCGCCACGCCGATGCCGATACCCAGCAGCGCCCCGGCGAAGCAAAGCAGCTCCGACTCGCAGAAGATCAGCAGCCAGACCCGTTGCTTCCGCCAGCCGATCGCTCGCAGCACGCCGATTTCCTGCGTCCGTTCGAGGACCGTCATGGTCATGGTGTTGAACATGCCGATGCCGCCGATCAAAAGCGCGATCGCCGAGCTGGACCAGGCGAGTGCATGCGCAAGACGCACGGCGGTGCTGGTGGAAACGAACTGCTCGGTCGGAATCGCGGAAAGTCCCAGACTTTCACCGTCCGCATCCCGCAGTGCCGTAATGCCGTGGCAGAGGTCTCCGATCACTGCGGTCATGTCGGCGAGATCGGGGTCGAGCAGGACTTGAAACTCGGTCACCTGGCCAGGACGTTCCATCAGGCGCTGCAGCTCGGGAAGCAAGACAATCGCCGTGGCATCCTCAAACACGTTGACCCCCTGGAATAAACCCACGACACGGAAATTGCGCGATTCGATCTCCAGCTCATCACCGACTCCCTTCCGCATGTTTTCGGCCAATCCGCGCCCCAGGAGCACTTGGGGCGTGCGACCGGGCGCGAGCCGTTCTCCAGCGACAATTGCCAACCGCTCGAAAGCAAAACTGTCGGACGGCCAGCCATGAACGGTCACGCCGACCAGACTGCCTTCTCCGAGAGAAACCATCTCCGTCAGACTCGGATTGACGGCGGCAACTTCCGGTAGCGCGCCAATGCGTTGGGCTAGTGCCTGCTGGAGGCTGCTGGTCATTCGCTCGGTAACACCGGCCCGCACCACAACCAGGTCCACGTCTCGGCCTCGATAAACCTCGCATGCCGATTTTTCGAAGCCGATTGAAAAGTTCAGCAATGCTGTGACGGCGGCAACGCCAATCGCGATGCCGGTGGCTGTCAGCAACGACCGGAGCTTCCGCCGCATCACGTTCCTGAGCACGAGGCCGAACAGACGCATGGTTGTCTGAAACTTACTCCCCTCTCCCCCGCCTTGGGGGGAAAGGGCGGAATCAGGATGCCACGGCGAGCGATTTGCTCGGGGTGGCGTAGGGTGGGGAAGGCGAATCGCTTCGCACGGGAATCCGCGCCAAAGGTCCATACGGCATCAACAGATATCCGGGCACGCGCGATTGGTATTCAAGATAAGGAGCGCCGACGTAAAACGCCAGTCGTCGATCCTTGAGCACGCTGCCCACCATCACATAGGTCGTCCACACCGCGAGCAGCACCGTGCGATCAAGCGTGGCCACCGGGTGAAACCAGATCAGGCCCAGAAAACAAAGATACACCGGGTGACGCAACAGCAAGTACGCTCCACGGGGCGAAAATCTGCGCCGTGGAGGCCGGCTGCCGCGGATCCAATGCCACCAGGGGGTGAAGCCGGTTTGATATCCGAAACCGGTCAGCGACAGACTGTAGAAGAGCACGATCCACGAACCAACGTAAGCCAGATCAATGACCCTCGCCGTCCAACCCGTGAACTGCCAAACAACTCGCGGGCTGCTCCGCCAGAATGTAAACACCAACCATAAAGTGATGCAGGTAGCCACGCAAAAGAAACAGCCATAGAACGAATCGCCAACGATGGGCTCCAGGCGGCGACGTACTGCCGGATGCAGCAGCAGACTATGCACGACCGCAAACTGACCGGCAAGTGCCAGGTCGATCCAAAGCGATCCGGTCACGTGAAGCTCACCGGCAAGAAACGGCAGCAGCCGCCAGACCGTGACGAAGAAAAATAGATGCGTGGCCACTCCTAAACCGATGCCAAGACCCCGTCGCATGCGTAGCTACTCCCTTCATTCTGGTGCAAAAGACCCAAGAATTCCGCGACCGTCGTTGCCTTCCAGATTACAAGAGTTACGAATGAATACTTTGACGCCAGTGAATGCCACCGTGCGAGGGGGATTCAGGCTTTAGCGCAATCGAGTCGCCAATGTTACACAATCCGTTTCTTCGGGGGACGTTATCGAATCCTTGACCACCGGCGGTTTTTCAAATACCAGTGCGCCATACCGCATGGCGCCGCTGCGGTAGGCACGTAAGATCGTGGAAAAGTGGTCCAGGAAGTCGGCCGTCTCTTTGCCAAACCAGCTCGCGACACTGCGGACTCTTGAGCGCTCCACGCGTTGCTGGCAGATTTCCCAGGTTCGCGCCACCCGGTCGGTCCAGTCGTGGCACACTTTCAGACACAGTCCCGCGTCTTGCATCCAGGATTGATAATCCGCCATGGAACCCAGCGAGGGACACAAAAACGCTTCGCACACTTTTTTGACAAGCTGGACATTCTCCGCAGAATCGGTGTTTCCGGCCAGCCACGCGCAAATGGCGACGCGGCCACCGGGACGCAGCCAGTCAGCCGCCTTCTGGAAGAATGCCGGCTTATCGAACAAGTGCTCGGTACATTCGATGCTCCAGATCACGTCGAAGGAGCTGGTGGGCAGATCGAGCGATTCAATGTCGGCGCAAAGAAAGTCGGCGCGGCGATTTGCTCTCCCCAGCCATGCGGCCCCAGTGGCCCAACGCTGTTGCACGGAACTCAGCGTGATGCCGGTGACGCAACAGCCCAGTTCCCGGGCCAGATGAATCGAGGAACCGCCCATGCCGCAACCCACGTCGAGCAGGCGGTCACCCACTCTTACCGCTTCGCCGGCCAGAGCGTCGGTCAATTGTTGTTGTGCTTGCCGGGGAGTTTCGTCGCCGTTCCACAATCCGTGGTGCAGGTGGCGCCCCCAGAACAATCGATAGAACGGCGTCACCAAATCGTAGTGAAAGCGGATGCTGCGTTTGCGAATCGTCGGGCAATCGATCATGGTGTTTATCCAAGGTGAATGGCATAACCGACGCTGTTGTACTCTGCCGAGCAAGCCTCGGGGGGACTGGCTGATTTTTTCCCGGCGAAATCACGGAGGTGCGTCCTGCTGTTGGGTGGTAGGTCCCATGGTTCCCGACAAAAGGTGCCTCTCCCCCCCTCGCTCTGCGCGTGAACGGTTACCTCAGCGAAACAGGGCTGCTTCCACGACCAGGCCAGGGCCGAAGCCAATCGCGACACAGGGGCGCAAAGCGCCACTGCGGCGCAGTTCTTCGAGGATGAACAAAATGGTAGGTGACGACATATTGCCGCACTCGGCCAGGATTTGACGAGAGATTGCGTCGGCGCCCGGCGGCAAGCCGAGCGCCGAAGTGACGGCACTCACAATCCGCGGTCCGCCAGGATGAATCGCCCACGATGCGATATCGGCCAGTTGCAAGCCCTGTTCCGCGAGCCATGAAACGATCCAGGGGCGCAGGTCGGCGGCGATTAGCTCCGGCACGCGATTCGATAGCCGCATCTCAAACCCGCGGTCACCGATTTGCCAGGTCATCGCGGAGAGTGAGTCGGCGAACAGGTGGGATCCGATCTTTGACAGTTCCCAATCGTCGGGCCAGGACGGTCCGGAGCTGATCACCGCGGCTGCAGCGCCGTCGGCAAACAGCGCGTTCGTGACCATGCTGTCGGGCTCGTGGCCGTACTGAAAGTGCAGGCTGCATAACTCGACCACGCACACCAGGGCCCGACTGCCGGGATCGCTGGCGACCATGGCCGACGCCACGCGCAAGGCGTTGATCGCCGCGTGGCAACCCATGAAACCGACGTGCGTACGAGTGACGCCAGCTGCCAGCGGCAGCTCGTTCATCAGAACAATGTCGAACCCCGGCGCGGCGAAGCCAGTGCAGGAGGCGGTGACAAGATGCCGGATGGAATCGGGCGAAATCGCGGCATCGGCCAACGCGCGGCGTGCCGCGGCAATGGCGATCGCGGGCGCCTCGGCGGCATATTCTGCCATGCGTGCGCCGGTGCTTGGGCCGCGATCTTCTGCGTCCTCGGGTGGCGAGAAGA
Organism: Planctomycetaceae bacterium; assembly: GCA_005773095.1. Taxonomy (GTDB): domain Bacteria; phylum Planctomycetota; class Planctomycetia; order Pirellulales; family PALSA-1355; genus SXHT01. Next base: position 7,901 of record SXHT01000320.1, on the reverse strand, counting down.
AGTCTTGCCGTTCTTCGATTCCTGCCGCACATCTAAGCAGCACGCTGCCGCGACGCTCGACGCCGCTGCGCTTATAGAGCATTTGCAGTGTGCGGGCGTGCTCGGCCGATTTCCCATTGATCGTGACAGCGAATTCCGCAGCATCAGCCTGCTCAATCAGATGCGTTGGTTGAGCCGTGCCGAGGCCCAGAATTGAGAGTTGCATATCTTGGTTGGTTCGCCGTTACTAACCCGAGGCGGTAACCGCGGAAAAGCATCAAAGCCTCCGAAGACGCGTCGGATTGGCGTTCGCTATTGTACCACAGATCGTGTGCGGTTGATGGAGTGCACCAGGGGTGCCGCCAGCCACGGCGCGCGGGCCAGCACCGTCGTTGTGAGGCTCGCCAGCCACGGATGACGCAACAGGCGGCCAACCATGCCACAAACGGTCATTCGCCGTGCCAGCAATTGACGGCGCCGCTCCCACCATTCGGCGGTGATGGATGGTGAATATGCCTCAATGGCGCGGGCCGCCAGCGGAGCTAGTTCACACGCCGACTCGATCGCCCAGGCCATGCCTTCGCCGGTAAAGGGTTCGACATAGCCCGCGGCGTCCCCCACGAAAAAAGTACGGTCCAGGGCCATGCGTGGCAACTGGTGCGAAAGCGCGGGAGTGCCAAGCCAGGGAAAATCCGCCATTCCGGCCGGCGGTGGAACTCCTGCCTGCCCGAGAATGAGGCTCGCTGCGTTTGCAGGGCCACCAGCGCTTGCCAGAAACGATTTGTCGAACGCCGCCGCGATATCGAGCCGGCCGTCGCACAATCGCACCAGCCCCACGTAACCGCCGACGCCCACGGACATGGTCACCACGCCCGGTTCCAAGTTCGACGGGCACTCCGGCAGAATCACCCCAGCGCCGACGCGAGAGCCGCGTTGGGGACGACGTCGTGTGGCGACGTCGGCCTCGTGCCAACCATTCAGTCCGGCTGCGACAATCACCACCTTCGTGGAAACACTCGTCACGCGCCCCGACTGCGTCAGGCGAAGTGTGCGCAAGTTCTCGTCAGCGCTTTCCGGTCGAGCCTCCGCTCCGAAACGCAAGATCGCCCCCTCGGCAACGGCTTCCTCCGCGAGCGCCATGTCGAATGCATCTCGGGAGACAACCACGTTATTTCCAATCGCAATCGTCGTTCGTTTGCCCGCGCAGTGCAGCGAAAGCGCGCGGAGCGGCGTCCCGAACCGATTCGGAAGATGGCCCAAACCGATTCCTTCAAGGGCCGCGACGCCCGCCCCGTTCAAGCAGCCGCCACAGATTTTTGACCGCGGAAACGTCGCCTTTTCGACCAGCAGCACTTGTCTGCCTCGCCGGGCCAGTTCACGCGCAACGACGCTGCCCGCCGGTCCCGCTCCGACAACGACGGCATCATACCACCCGGAAGCGTTCGCGAGGTATGTGCGGGCTTGCGACATCGAAGATTACCGTCGCCAGGTGAGCAGAAATCGGCAAGGAAACGCGGCGCGAAGATGAAAGTCCGTCAGCCCCGCCGCGTGAGCCAACTGCGTTGCTTCCTGCAAGTTGAACGCCGCTTGGACCGACCTTGGGCCGTCCACATGCACCACTTTCGATCGCGTCAGCAGGTACGACGCGGCCAGAGTCATGAGCATGGAGGCAGGCGTGCGGTTCAAGTCGCTGACCACGATCAAGCGGCCCGATGCATCGGCCATGCGACGCAACAATCCCACCGCCTGCTCCCAACTCAGATGATGGAGGAACAAGGAACAGATACATGCATCATAGCCGGCAGGCAGCGGCTGATCGAGAACATTATGCTCGAAATACTCAACCCGAGCGCCTGCCGCGGCGGCCCGTGAGCGCGCGTAATCGATGGCCAGCGGACTGATGTCGCAGCCGGCGAACTCCATACGCAGTCCGGCCTTGTGAGCGCGTTTTGCAAGCGCCAGCGGTACATCGCCGCCACCGGTGGCGATATCCAAGACGCGCATCGTGTCCCCGGACTTACCGCTCAAATCCTTGAGCACCGACCAGATCAATCCCGGGTTGTTGCCGGCAAAGTTCAGCCGCGACAATCCGCGGAGCGCTGCGACATGCTCCGCGGCGCTGAGCGCCGGATGATCCATGATTTCCGGCTGCCGATGGCGCTCGTTGAGCCTCAACATCGTGACATTCAGCGAGCGGGGTGCAGAACGCATGAACCAGTGTAGCCATCACGCAGGATTAAGTCCAAATACTGGCAACCATTCACGGGCCGGGGACTGGCTCATTTTCCCGGCGAATTCGCGCAAGTTGCATCGTACGGTTGGGTGGCTGTCCAACGCGGCTCCTGGGAAAATGTGCCTGTCCCCCTCGCTTTGCCCTGAACGGTTACCAATCGCCGACCGTCCCTGTGTTCGGGGCCTGGGCGCCGTGTTGACACAAGTCTCAGAGGGATTTGGCGCGAGTTTAGTAGCGCACCACGCGGCGGAGCAGCCAGATGCCCCACAGGACGAGGATCAGATTGGCGATCCAGACCGTCATCGGCGGGACCGCGCCGGCTTTGGAACGGTCCAGGCCGACGAGCATCAGCGGATAGTAAATCAAGAGGATCGGGCCGAAGCAGAGGAAGAAGCTGGTCAGCACGTCGGCATTGCGAAGGCGGATTGCCAAAGGGATGCCGACCAGGGCGAAGCAAAAGCAACTAAATCCATTGGCCCAGCGACGCGGAGGTTCGGTTTGCAGCTTATAAAGCGTGGTTTTCTGTTCGCTCACGATCTTCGTCTGGTTCGACCAAACTGCTCCGCCCAGATCCGCCAGGTCGCCGGTCATCATCGCGTAGGCTGCCTTGGCCGCGAGCAGCTGTTTTCCCCGCTCGATGGCCAGATTTTGTTCGGCGATTCGTTCGGGAATCTTGGCCAGCGCAAGATGCGCCGGAGAAATGTTGCCTGCCTTGCCGGAGGCTTCGTCGAGTCGAATTTCGCGCTCGATTTCGTCGGGAAAACTGATCACGTTGCCGTCGACATCGATCTGACCGTTGCGACAAATGACGGTCAGCAATCCGGAACCTGGCACCGAACGGAATTCGGCTTCCTGGGCGGTCACAGTGATGCTCGTCCCGTCGGCCCCGCCGGCGAACGTGATTACCGGCTGAATAAGCTTGCGGCCTTCGACACGTTTGACGTTCACCGAAAACGTCTTGGACGAATACGATTTCTGCGAACGCAGCATGCCGTACAAAATGTCTTCCACGGCGTTGATGACCACGCTGCGAACGCCGTTGTATCCCCAAGACACCGCCAGATCGTTCAGCAGCACCGTCAAGAAGCTGAGTGCCGTCGCCAAGAACAGCGTGGGCCAAATGATCGTCATCGGCGAGATCCCCAGCGACTTGATCGCCACGATCTCGCCAAAGTTCGACATCCGCCCGTAAACCAGAGAGGCGGCCAGAAGTATGGTGCCGGGGATAGCGAACAAGAGCGCATTGGGAAGCAGATACGGAAGCATCTGCACAAGGTGCAGCAGCCCCAGACCCTGCGTCATCGCCTCTTTTCCCACGCCAATCAGCAGCATGAACAGCGTCAGCGACGATAGGGTCAGCAGAAAAATCTGCAAGACATCGCGCAGTACATAACGGGTGAATAGATTCATCGGAAACCCCAATCTACGATCGCGTGCCCATAATAGCGGCCCTGCGTCAAAATAGGCAAACCCGGTCTGGCCACGAAAACGATGATGGGTAGTCAGGACAACTTTTGCGGTCTCCGGGCGGAAGGCACGCGAGGATTTGCTTGAGGGTAACCGTTCACGGCCAACGCGGAGGGGCCCGGCTCGTGAACGGTTGACGCTCGGCAATTTGTAGGGCCGGCTTTGTCGGCCGGGGCAACGCGAGGGGGCACATTTTCCCGGAAAGGACGACGTTCCTCTGGCGAATTCGCCGGGAAAATGAGCCAGTCCCCGGCCCGTGAATTTATTCGATTCCGATCGCCGCGACCGCCGAAGATTACCACAAGACTCTTGTCACTGAGACTTGCCGCCAGGGAGGGCGAGGGTGTCGGTTTTCGATCGGATTAAGAACCTATTCTTGAACTGCACTGCGCAGATTACGCAGTCGGCGGAAGAACGACCTGTTTTCCGAGTCATTCGCGAACGAAAGATTCGCTCCATCGTCGAAATCGGCGTTGGAAACGGGCACCGCACTCAGCGACTTCTTGAGGCCGCGCTGCGCAATCGGCCGACTGCTGGCATCGTCTATACGGGCATTGATCTGTTCGAAGGCCGAGCGGGTCGTACTCACGGGCTTTCACTGAAAGCATTTCATCGGATGCTCACTCCTAGCCAGGCCAAAGTACGGCTGGTGCCTGGGGACCCCTACACGGCAATTGCACAGGTTGCCAACTCGCTAGCTGGCACGGAGTTGCTGATCATCTCGGCCGACCAATTCGGCGATGCGCTGGATCGCGCCTGGTTTTACATTCCTCGGCTGCTTGCACCAGGGGCGACGGTGTTGATCGAAGCCATCGATCCCAAGACGGGGGAACCGATGCTGCAACCACTGAGCCAACTTGAAGTTGAGTTGCTCGTGGCGAAAGCCCGACCGCGGCGCGCGGCGTAGCGGGAATCCCGGCTTCCGTGAGGCCGGCCGTGGATGGGAAAGTCGCGCGAATCCGGCCGGCACAGCCGGCCCAACAGCGGAGAGTGGATCGGCCGAGATGCATGCGGGCAGGGCCGATGAGTGTTTGACGTTCGGCATCCTGGTAGGGCCGGCTTTGCCGGCCGCAGATGGGAAAATCGCGCGAATCCGGCCGGCACAGCCGGCCCTACAGCGGATATGATGGTGGTACGCGCACGTTGCGAGCGGGCGAAGATCACCGGGAGCCTCACGTGGGACAGACGTTGGAAGGGTCCGATGCCGATGCCACGCTGGAATCCCCCGCGTCTGGATTCAACGTCACCCAGCGCGATTGCGGTGCTCACGTCTGCCTGGTCGAAGGGAGTGGGCCGCAACTTACCAGCGAAACCGCCAACCTGCTGCGGGTCCGTTTGCGCGCGGCCGCGATTTGCTTGTTCGCCGGCTTCGGCTCATTCTTTCTGTGGCGGTTGTTGGCTCCCCCAGCACCGTCCCGTTGGTTGCCGCTGGTTGTTTTTTGGCTGCATCTTGCCACCACCGTGGCGCTTGCGCTGCCGACGGTGTTGCTGTGCCGTAGTTGCCAGAAACAGACGTTGCGATGGTTGCGATTTTACGAGCTGTTGATTTTCGGGACGCCGGCGGCGTTTTTCGCGATGCTCAACGTGTTCTCGAACGAGTTCTGGGCCGAGCGCGGCTGGTTGGCCAACCCATTGGCGTCGTGGTTCCTGCTGATTTTCACCTACGCGCTGTTCATTCCCAACACGTGGAAGCGTGCGGCGTACGTGATTGGCCCGATGGCGGCCACTCCGGAGGTGGTTGCCGTTGTGATGTACTTTGCCAGCCCGTCGTTTGCCAGCGGACTTGCCAAGACGGATGGCTACCTGGTGGAGATCTCGCTGCAGGCCGTGATTGGCTTTGCGATTGCCGTGTATGGCGTGCATACGATTGGCACGCTACGGCGTGAAGCGTTTGAGGCCAGACGGTTTGGTCAGTATCGATTGCTGCGATTGATTGGCGCGGGGGGCATGGGCGAGGTATATCTCGCCGAGCATCAGATGATGAAGCGGCCCTGCGCGCTGAAACTTATCCGCCCCAATCAGGCGACCGATCCGAAGGCGCTCGCTCGATTCGAACGCGAAGTCAAGGCGACCGCCAGGCTCTCGCACTGGAACACAGTGGAAGTGTTCGACTACGGCCGCACGGAGGATGGCACGTTTTATTACGTGATGGAGTATCTGCCGGGATTGAATCTGTCGGAGCTGGTCGACCGTCATGGCCCGTTGCCGCCGGCGCGCGCCGTGTATCTGATTCAGCAGGCATGTGACGCGCTGGAAGAGGCTCATACGATGGGCCTGGTGCATCGTGACATCAAGCCTGGCAACATTTTTGCGGCCCAGCGGGGCGGGGTGTACGACGTGACAAAGTTGCTCGACTTTGGTCTCGCCAAGGCCTCGCTGGAGTCTTCCCATGTCGATCTGACTCAGGAGGGTTCGATCACGGGATCACCCCTTTATATGTCGCCGGAGCAGGCGCTGGGCGAGGTGGAGCCCGACGGTCGCGGCGATATTTATTCGCTGGGGGCCGTCCTGTATTTCCTGCTGACCGGGCAACCGCCGTTTCCCGGCGACAAACCAATGAAGGTGATTCTTGCTCACGTGCATCAAGATGTGGCGCCCCCTTCGCAGCTGCGCTCCGACATCCCCGGCGATTTGGAACAGGTCGTGCTCCGTTGCCTGGCCAAGGATCCCCTCGAACGCTATCAAAGCGCTGCCGAATTGGGCGCGGCCCTTGCCAATTGCTCGGTCTCGGGCGGATGGAATCGCGACCTGGCGCGCGACTGGTGGCGAGTCAACGCGGTCTGCAAACAAGCGGAAGAGCTGTTGGCCGTGTAGACACTGTAGTCTCCCACTCCCAGCCCATGCTGCTGGGCGAAGTCTCCCAATGCTCGAATCAGCCAGGCCGTCAGTAACGATTCCCTGAGTTCCAAGGCTTTCTCCACCAAGATTCCATCGACCAGTTCGCACAAGAAATCGTGGCGCTCATTCGCGGCAATCACGTCATCCTCAGTCGCCGAGCCTGGGCTTGGTTGCACTCGAATACGACCAACGGGCATGGGGCCGAAACGACCCACCAGGTCGACAAGGCTAAGGCCGCCAACCATCAGTGGCAGATGGTGAATCAGTGACGGTGGCCATCGGTCGCCCCTTTCGCACGAAATCCAGTTGTGTCTAATTATCAGCGGTTTTTCGAAACGAAACAACCCGCCACGCCGATGTTCCGATTTCCGGGTCAACGGCTCCGGTGTATAATCTTGTCTGTGGCCGATTGGGGCTGTTTTCCATGCAAGTGAGTTCGCTGTCATGACCGTCACCCGTCCCCGTACGATGTTCGAGAAAATCTGGGATGCGCACGTTGTTCACCAAGAGCCGGGCAAGCAGACGATTTTGTACATCGATCGCCACCTGGTCCTCGAGGTGACCAGCCCGCCAGCCTTCGATGGACTGCGGCTTTCCGGGCGCAGCGTCCGCCGGCCCGAGCTGACCACGGCCGTTCCCGACCATAATGTACCGACCACGGATCGGCGTTTACCGATCGCCGATCCGATTTCCAAGCAACAGATCGACACGCTGCGGGAGAACTGCCGTCAGTTTGGTGTGACGCTCTACGACTTGAACGATGCACAGCAGGGCATTGTGCATATTATTGGGCCGGAGTTAGGGCTGACGCAGCCGGGGATGACGATCGTTTGTGGCGACAGTCACACGGCCACGCACGGCGCGTTTGGCGCCTTGGCGTTTGGCATTGGCACGAGCGAAGTGGAGCACGTGCTGGCCACGCAAACGCTGCTGCAATCGACCCCCAAGACGATGGAGCTGCGAATCGATGGCCAGCTTCCCTCGGGGGTCACTGCCAAGGATCTGATCTTGTATCTGATCGGACAGATCACCACGGACGGCGGGACGGGCTACGTCATTGAGTACACCGGCGCCGCGATTCGCTCACTCACCATGGAAAACCGCATGACAGTGTGCAACATGTCGATCGAGGCGGGAGCACGTGCCGGCATGATCGCTCCCGATGAGAAAACCTACGAGTACATCCGCGGACGCACGTTTGCGCCCAAGGACTACGACGCGGCTGTCGCGCATTGGAAGCAACTGCCGACCGATGACGGCGCCAAGTACGACAAGTCGCTGGTCTTCCAGGCGACCGAGATCACGCCGCAGGTAACATGGGGAACGAATCCCGGGCACGTCGTGCCCGTGACGGGTCGCGTGCCCAACCCGGCGGACTTTGCCG
>SXHT01000319.1 GCA_005773095.1 Planctomycetaceae bacterium | reverse complement strand
GGTCGGGCAGCCGGAGAGAATGCAAACGCGAAGCGGTTCGCCGGCGACCTCGCGAACCAGCAAACAGACAACAACCATCGCGCACGCTTGTAATATACGCATCGCACACTCCCGGGATTATTCGTTCAATCGTTTCTGCGACGTATCGGGAGAAAAACAGATGATCAGCATTCCCAATCCGTAGACCAGGCAGGTCACCTGGCCGACGCGCGCGTAGCTGCCGCCGAATGCCGCGAAGAGTTGGCTGCTCATCAGCACGCCGAAAGCGGTCGCGATTCGGCCCCAATTGAATGCCACGCCAATGCCGGTGGCCCGCACGCGCGTCGGAAACAGTTCAGGCAAGTACAGCGGCAGCCAGCCGAAAAACAAGGTAATCACAAATCCCTGGATGAAGACCCAGGTCAAGAACCACTTGTCGGTCGGTGACAGCGAGTAAAAGATGAAAAGACTCATGGAAAGCGATGTCAAACTGATCAGGAAATACGCAAAGCGGCGACCAAAGAAATTCGCCACCCACCCCCCCAGCAGAGCCCCGATCGCCGCCCCGCTCGATTTCATCCACTGCGTTGAGGCGCTCAATCCCTCGATCTTGGTTTCCTTCTGCACTTCCTTCGCCCATGGCACCAGCCAATTCGTTGCGCCCCAGGCGCCCATTTGCGGAACGGTTCCAAGCAGTACGCCAATGACCGTGAGCTTGAGCAGCGGCGGTCGGAAAAGCTCCGCCCTAACGGTCGTCGTGGAGGACGTTGTGTCGTGCCGCCGGCGCAAAAGCCATGCCGGCGATTCAGGTACCACCGCTAAAATAAGGACTCCCAGCACCGCCGGCGATGCACACACCAGCAGGATCCACCGCCAATGCGCTTCGCTCGTGGGAAACCAATACACAGTCGCTGAAAACGCCATGATACCCAAGTTGACCGCCGTGCCAAATATGCCCGAAAGCCAAGGACGACTGGCGCCGGGCAGGGTTTCCGATGCCAGCGAAATGCCGTTGGGCCAAACGCCCCCCACGCCCGTGCAAACAAAAAACCACATCACCAGCAATTGCCCGGGTGTTTGCACGAAGTAGCACAAACCGGCAAGCAGCGAAAAAGTGAGCACGCTCAGGCCCAAGGCCTTCGCCCGGCCAATCCGATCGCCAAGCCAGCCGAAGGCAAACCCGCCCGTCGCGGCGCCGAACAGAAATGCCGCAACGTACCAGGCAAACCATTGACCTTGGAGCTGCTTGTCGGTCACCCCCATCGAGCCCACCGCATCGGATGTAATAAGCGGCGGCACTGCCAGGATGAAACCGCAGAGCATCCAGCTCAGCACGGATGCCGCCAGTACAATGGTCCGATTCGGCCCACGAAGAAGGGGGGAAGTTGTCATGCGCGTATCGAGAGCCTGAGTTGCCGATCATGATCCTGGCCCACCATCAGAGTAGAGACCGGGCCAGCGCCAAACGACAGCTCGGAAATCCTAATCCCGGTCTTACCAAGTCGTCGAAATTGCATGAGTTAGCGTTTCTTCGGGGGAGTGACCTGGAGGGTTGGTTGTAACCGTTCACGGGCAAAGAAACGAGGGGGACAGGCATATTTTCCCGGGAACCACGTTGGACAACCTCCTCACAGAACGATGCGCCTCTCGTGAATTCGCTGGGAAAATGAGCCAGTCCCCTGCCCGTGAACGGTTTCGTTATAATGAATGCGGATAGCTGGCCCTCGCGGGATCGTTGCGCTTTGGACTTGCGATTTTCACCTGCCCATGTCCACCGCCACGATTCTTGACGTTGCCCGCACCGCGAATGTTTCCGCGGGAACCGTGAGCCGAGTCATGCATGGACATCCTTCGGTTTCCCGCGATAATTTGGAGCGTGTGATGCGGGGGTCGAATCGCTCCGCTACTCGCCTCGGCAGCGCAAAGCGTCGATGGCGGACGTCAATCCGCTCGCTAGGAGAATCACCCACCGCGACCAGCCCTGGTTCGACACAGGCATTGAGCCGACGTTGGTTGAGGGCCAGCCGGTGGCCAACGTAGCAGGCACACTCCGTGTGCCGTAGCTCTTTCAGATCCGAAATCTGAATCTCGAAATTTAAAACAAAACACAAGTCACCTTGAACGGCAAGGGCACACGGAGTGTGCCTGCTACTTCTTAAAATCCGAGACAAAACACAAGTCACCTGGGACGCCGACGGCACGCGCCAGCCTGGCCACTCAACGGATAACGGGATATGAAAGTCGATCCGCTATCGTTAATCCGCCGCAAACGCAAGCCGATGGGCATCTCGGCTATTCTGCTCCCTTTTACGGAATGTGGCGAAATCGATTGGTCCGCGTTTCGAGCCCATCTCGTTCGAACACGTGCCGCCGGCCTGACGCCGGCGGTCAACATGGACACAGGTTACGCCCACTTGATCGACGAAACGACGCGCCGCGCCGTGCTCGACACATCGCGGGCCGCACTGGGCGGCGAAATGTTCATCGCCGGCGTCTTTGTTGGTGATCGTCCGGGCGATGCTTTTAATCTCGATGCATACGCACGCGGCATCGACGACATCCATAGTCGCGGCGGCACGCCGATTATCTTTCAATCGTTCGGCCTTACCCAGCTTGAAGCTGACGGCCTGATTGAATCCTACCGTGCGATCGCCCGCCGTGCCCCGCGATTCCTGGCCTTCGAGCTGGGCCAGATGTTCGCACCGTTCGGCCGCATTTACAGCCTGGAAGCGTACGGCGAACTGTTGAAGATTCCAGAATGTTATGGCGCCAAACATTCATCGCTGAGCCGCGAGCTGGAATGGCAACGGCTGATCCTTCGCAACGGGCAGCGGCCTGACTTTCTGGTGCTCAGCGGCAACGATCTTGCGATCGACATGATCATGTACGGCAGCGACTACCTGCTCGGCCTGAGCACGTTCGCCCCCGACGTTTTCGCCAAACGCGACGCACTCTGGCACGAAGGGGATGCCGCGTTCTACGAGCTCAACGATCTCTTGCAGTATCTCGGTTGCTTTACCTTCCGCGATCCGGTGCCCGCGTACAAACATAGTGCAGCCCAATTTCTGAAGTTACGCGGCTGGCTTGCTTGCGATGCCACGCATCCGCAAAGCCCCAGTCGTCCTGAAAGCGACCGTGCGGTGCTCGAGGAGATCCGACACGGGATCGCCAAATGGAATTGACGCCTGCGTTCCTTCCGGCGGCCGACGGTTCGTTGGGGCTGGGCTTTGGTCAGGCCGTCGCCCGGTTGAGTCGCCGACTCTATCGCACCTGGTCCGGGGTCGGCGGCACGGCTGCGGCGCCCGAGTTGGTGGAAGTCTGCTGGTTGGGATAGCGGACCGCGGAGGGTGGTGCGGACCAGCGGTTGGGGTCCACGGCCTGCGTCCAGCCAGGCTGCGGCGCCATCTGCAATTGCGGCTGCGGCGCGGCTTGCGCACCGGCAACCGGGTAGCGCAGCGCCACATGCGGTGGCGCTGACGACGGGTAAGCGGAACCAGCCAGCGTGGGGCCTGTTGCGGGCGTCCGCGGAGTAAGCTTGGCCGCCCATTGTTGCGCGGCGGCGAGCGTCGGATCGAATACCGCGGCTTGTTGGAAGTGAACCAGCGCGCCGGCCCGGTCCCCTTTTTTCGCCAATAGATAGCCGAGATTGTAGTGGCCGGCTGCTTGCCCGTGCGCGGCCGTCAACTGGGCCAGCGCCGCATCGAGGTTTCCTTGCTCGACATTCACTGTGGCGAGGTTGTTCCGATACAGCTTCCGCTCGGGCGCGAGTTCGACGGCCTTGACCAGCGAGCTATGCGACTCATTCATCATCCCTCGACGATGGAAGCACAGCCCTAAATCGTTATAGACGGCTGCTTCGGTGGGATGTGCCGCGATCGCTTTCTGGTACAGCTTCGTAGCCTCCTCAAACTTGCTGCGGCGATCCTGCAGGTGGGCATAGCCCACCAGCGCGTTGAGATGTTTGGGATTCGCTTTGAGGGCTTTTTTGTACTGCGCCTCGGCATCGTCGAGTTTGCCGGCCCGTTCGTGCATCTGCGCGACGGCAACGATCAGGTCGGGATTATTCTTGTTGGGCTTCTTGGCAAGCGACAGCGAGTCCTCGTCGTTGGCCGTTGCCTGGCGATTGTTCACCGCACTCGCGCCGGCCTTAAACGGGGCCGTCAGCTTGTCGGTCCACGACGGCGTTGCGCTTGCCGATGGAGCCAGACTGTGAAACCCATCGCCTGTCTGTTTGGTTTGCGTCGCAGCGCAGCCGGCAATGACCAGCGGTGCCAACAACAACGGCCGTACCGCTTTCCAGCAATCGGCTCTTTGCGATTGAAGTCCCACGCCTGTGCTCCTCCCTGAGCGAAGGGTTGTTCCTCGATAGAGGGCAGCCCTCCATCCTATGATCGGTCGCGTGTGCCGGCAGGCTAAAGTGGAAGCATGCGAACTTTGCGTTACGGGCTGCTCTCCCCCGCGCTGCTAGCTTCGCCGGAACTGGCCGGCAGGCGTGGATCGGGCCGCGTGCGGTCGAAGCCGCGGAGCGTAGCGTCGATCTCGTCGGCGGGCCAGCCTTCCAGAATCATGGCTGTGTCGGTTACTTCGGGAAGTTCTCCGGCCGGCAGCATGGCCACGGCGGCTTGCTGAACGGCATCGACGCGTGTTGCGGTCAGGTCTGCCGACTCGCCCCGTTCGACAAAGATCGTGCGTCGCTGGGGCAGTTGCTGCGTCAAGATGAAGCGAATCTTGCGCTGACCCGCCGAATTGAGCTCGTTGGACGCAGTATCGAAGTGCGACGAGCCGATCAGGTTCATCCGATGCCAGCCCTTTTCAGCCTGGACACTCAGCGGCGTGCAAACGGCCTGCCGATCGTAGCCCACCCATTGCATGGGCCATTTGTTGTTTTCGTTCCAACTGGCCCAATAGCGTTGCCACCAATCGTGCTCGCTTTTCGACGAGCTGAACCACTGCGCCTGGGCGGGCAGGGCAGAAAGAACGGTAACCGCGATTACGGCGGTGGAAATCAGGCGCAGCATCGTGCTTTCGCTCCGTCGAAAGGGGCAATCCGAAGGCGGTCCGATGCGGACCGTCCCTCTGCTTCATCGACGCTTGCAGGCCGAGAACCGCATCAACGCCAGCCCCTCCGGAAAACTTTACGCAACCGGAACATGATCGGGCCTCAGGCGAGTTCAGCTGCCGGCAGGGCCGAACAGTTTTCTGAGTTGGGTGCCACCGTCGGCGCGAAGCAATTGGCCCTGCGAGCCTGATCTCAGGGCCTTCCCCGACCCGCCTTGGGTGTGCCCGTCAGACCTGCCACCCCGTTCGCGATTTGAACAACCAATGGGCCGTTCAGCTACCGGAGGGGGGCTTGACGGCGGTTCTGGCGGCGGCCGCATCGCCGCTGCGCAGGTCGATTGGGCTGCCGATGCTATCGAGAGAGCCCTGTTGAGCAGCGATCTGTTCGAGCAGCCGCACTTTTGAAAGGGCGGAAAGTTCGCCGGTCGGTTCGCTGCCAGGCGGGCGGCCCCAGATGATCCGGGTGCCGGCGTGGGTGGTCAGCTCGTAGGTGTAACCATCGACATCGGGCGATGCTCCTGGGCGCAGTGGGGCGAGCACGCGGTAGAGCTTGAGGGGTTGCCAACGATCGCCAAGGGCAGCGGCGATCTGCGCTGCGCCGGTGACGTGGACATCCCCCCAAGGGGCCCCAAAAAGTCCGACGGGATGCGATTCGATCCGCGCCACCCGCGGGTACTTTTTTGCTTCGGCCTCAGAAAAATCCTCGCTCGGCAGAAGGGTTCCCGCGGCATCGACGGCCATCAGACCGCCGCTGACTTCGACCATCGCCACCGGCCGCCGATAAGTAAGTTCCACCTCGACGCGGGCCGGATGATGTTTGCTCACGCGTTGCACCTTGGCCACCCAGGGGTGCAGCGAAAAGGCATTGGCGACGCGCTTGGTAAGGTCATCGTCGAGAATGGAGAGCGATCCATCGAGACTGGCGTCGCGGATAACTTCGGTCTTAACGTCGGCATGAATCCACGGTGGCAGCGGCGTGATGACCATCTCGCGCGGATTGAGGTGGTAGTCGCCATCGGACAGCACGCGATCGCGCACGCGATTCCAGGACAGCCACCAGCCGATGCCGACAATGGCAAGAAAAACGCCGATCACCACCAGCCGCCGGCCGCGTGAAACGGCGGTCTTGAGAGTCGAGAACAGTCCGGGGGAATTCTTGGCTTTGGCTTTTGTAGCGCTCATAGTCATCCCTGATGTGAACCAGTAAACGGGACGGATTGAAAATCGGGCCTACTTCACCAGACTTCGATTTCCAGTTCTAATTCCACGCCGAGTCGTTCGAACACGCGCTCGCGAACCAGATCGATCAGCTTGAGCACGTCGTCGCTGGTGGCGCCTTCGCCGGCCACGATGAAGTTTGCATGGCGATCGCTGACTTCGGCGGCGCCGACGCGGGCATTCTTGAGACCGGCCTGGTCGATCAGCATGCTGGCGCTCATGCCGCGAGGATTCTTGAAGATGCAGCCCGCACTTTGGTGGTCGAGCGGCTGGGCGGCCTTCTTCACGATCCACTGTTTTTGCATTCGCTTGGTGAGTTCCTCGGGACTGTCTCGTTCGAGCTGAAACTGAGCGTCCAGAATCACCAGCTCGTCGAGCGAGCTTTCGCGGTAGGCGAATACCAGTTCCTGACGGCTGCGTTCAAAAATCTCGCCGGTGTCGCTCATCAGGGTCGCCTGGCAGGTCCATTGACCAATGTCTCCACCGCGGCTGCCGGCGTTGCCGTGCAGCGCGCCGCCAATGGTGCCCGGAATACCCACCAGCGTTTCTAATCCACCCAATCCTTCGCGGACCGCGGTGGAGATGATGTGGCCTAACCTGGCGCCGCCCCCGGCAGTGAGGGTGTTGTTCTTCAGGTGGACGGCCGAAAATGCCGGTGCGGAGAGGCGGATGACCACGCCCGGCACACCTTGCTCGCGGATGAGCAGATTCGAGCCGCTGCCGAGCAAACGCATCGGCAGACCCTCTTCGCGCGCGCGGCGAACCAGGGTCGCCAGTTCCGCGACGCTGGTTGGTTCGGCAAGAAACTGTGCCGTTCCGCCGAGCTTAAACCACGTGTGCGGAGCCAGCAGCTCGTTCGGCCGCAGCACTTTTTCGAATCCGGTCGTAAACGCCATTTGCCAGTCTTCCGATGTGGCCCGCGCCTAAGGTGACGAGCACATCGCCCGAATCAAGCGATCCTTGCCGCCAACTGTCAACGAGCCAATCTTCGATATCATTCTGGTCGTGAATCGGCGCCACGTGAGATCCCAAGTGACGGGCCCGCGCCGCCAGGTCGGCGGCCGTGATTTCGCCCGGTTGCCAGTCCGGTTCTCTGGCCCGAAAGATCTCCGCCACCACCAAAGTATCCGCATTGTGCAGGCTTGAGGCTAGCTCGTCCAGCAGCGATTTTGTGCGGCTTGCCTGATGTGGCTCAAAAACACAGTAGATTTTTTGGCCGGGATGCAGTTCGCGAACCGTCTTCAGCGCCGCCGCAATCTCGGTGGGATGGTGGGCGTAATCGTCGATGATTGTGAGGCCGCCGGCGACGCCCAGGGTTTCCAGCCGGCGACGCAGGCCCTGAAACCCTGCCAGCCCCTCGCGAATGTCGCACCAGGCGGCGCCAGCATGGTGGGCCAACGCCGCGGCCGCCAACGCGTTGAGCACGTTGTGACGGCCGGCAATTTGCAGACGAATTTTGCCCCGGGACCGGCCCCCCTTGAGCAACTCAAAATGGTAACGTCCCCGATCATCCGCAATCGAGCGCGCTCGCCAGTGAGCATCGTTGGAAACCCCCATGGTTTCCACGCCGGCCGTGCCGCTGGCGGTCGCACGCCGTGTCGCGGGACACTCGTCTCGTCCGATTAATACACCATCCCTGGGCACAAGCGCGGCGAAGCGACCGAACGCGTGCTCCAAATCTGCGGTCGAGGTGAAGTAATCAAAATGATCGGGTTCGATTCCAAGGATTGCGGCAATGCGCGGGCGAAGGTGCAGGAAACTTGACCGATACTCGCACGCCTCCACAACCATCCATGGGCCTTTGCCGTGGCGGTTCAGCGGTCGGCCGCACCGCAAGTCGGCGCCGGCGATGACCGTGGGATCAAGCCCCGCAGCAAGCAGAATGCTTGCCGTCATCGCCACGGTGGTCGACTTGCCGTGCGTGCCCGCCACCGCGATGCCGGTGCGATCGTTCATCAAGTGGCCGACAGCTTGCGGGTAGGAGACAACCGGGATGCCGAGCCGCCGCGCGACGGCAAGTTCAAGGTTGTCTCGGGCAATCGCCGGACTGTGGACTACGATGTCGGGTGGGGGGAGCAAGTGTTCGATGGCGTGGCCCGAATGCGTTTTCCAACCAAGCCTCGCCGGCACCGTGGCAGCAATGTCGGAGCCGCTGATCCGCCAGCCGGCCTCGCTGAGGACGGTTGCCAGGGCTTGCATGCCCGCGCCACCGATGCCAACCAGGTGAGCGTGGCCGATGCCCGATCGCGTCGTCACGCGCGGCGCTGCGTGGCGGGTCGGCGCAGACAATCCTGGTGGCATGGAAACGTTCCCTTCCGGTAACTGTTCACGGGCAAAGAAAGCGAGGGGGACAGGCACATTTTCTCGGGAACCACGTTGGGCAAGCACCCAGCAGCAGGACGCGCCTCTTTCAAATTCGCCCGGAAAATGAGCCAGTCCCCGGCCCATGAACGGATACCCCGTCCGAATCAACAGGTACTCGGCCGAATGATACGGAAGGCTCTGGCAGTGTGTCAACGCGTATGGATCAGGCGATGAAACTGTTGGAGTTGCGGCCTTGGTTGGAGTTCCGCCTTCCGGTGGTGATTCTAACCCAACTTCCCCAACGGACTTTGTCAAAACGTTAGGGAAGTTGGGCTGGCGCCGACATGTTGCGGAACTCCAATGCCGCCTCAAGGCGGAACTCCAGCGCGCGCCTGATCTACGCGACGCCGGCAAGCCGGCGCGAGCGGAGCACTTCGCGAATCGTTCTTGCAACACTTCGTGACGCCAGGGGCCGCGCAAAATCATGCATCGACTCGGTCATGCGGCGACGAAGCTGAGTATTCCGGGCAAGCTCCGTAACGGTCTCGGCGAGGCGGTCGTCAAGGCGGCGGTCGATCTCGCGTGGTTCGAGCAGTTTCGCCGCTCCGGCCGCGGCAAACACGTCGGCATTGAGGCGCTGGTGATTGTCGGTCGCGCGTTCGTAGGGTACAAGTATCGCCGGCACCGCAAGCGCCGCCAGTTCCGCCAGCGTCGTGCCGCCCGCTCGACTGATCGCCAGGTCGGTGTCGGCAAGCATCCGCGGAACGTCGTCAAAGAATGTGGATACCGTCGCCGCGATGCCAAACTTCTGATAGAGCTCGCGAACGGCCGCGGCGTTGCGGTCCCCCGATTGGTGGAGGATCCGCCAGCCCTCAATTGCTTCTCGGGCCTTGTACAGTGCCCGCGGAACCTGCTCGTTGAGCGTGCGCGATCCGCCGCTACCGCCTAGAACCACGAGTTGCCGAACGCGCGGGGACTCGTCGTCAAAACGAGACTGCCAATGCACGGATGGCTGTGCGAATCTCACCGGATTCCCAGTGACGCGTACGAAAACGTTGGGCTTCAGGTGCGACTGGACCTGTTCGAACGCGGTGCAGACGACGGAGGCCGAAGACGCAAGCCAGCGTGTGGCTCGGCCAGGAATCGCATTTTGTTCCAGCAGGATGAGCGGGATGCGGCGGCGCGCTGCGGCTCGGGCCATCGGCACACTGCCGTAGCCGCCGAGTCCGATGACCAGCGATACGTGTTCGGTGGCCACAAACTTCGCGGCGGCGCGATAGCCGGTGAAACTTGTGGAAATGAACCCAATGGCTTCGGTTGCGGTGCGCGGCAAGGGGCGGCTGGGAATGATCACGTGCTCGAAGCCGGCGCCCGCCACGAGTCGCGTTTCCAGGTTTCGGCCGGTGAGGGCAAACGTAATCCGCGGCTTCTGCGGCGCGCGCGAAAGATACTCGGCCATAGCAATGCCCGGCATCAAGTGACCCGCGGTTCCGCCACCGGCAAAAACGAGATGCAGCATCGTCGATTTCAACGTGAATCGCTTTCTTCGCGAGCGATCGAGCCTGGCGAACTTAATCCGCTCGATCGAGATCCTCGGAGTTCTAATGGTTGGACGCGCGGCGCGACCGTGAGGTTCGCGCTCAGGGGCGCCGATGGATTGGCAAGTGGCGCGGCGAGTGTCAGCGGCGTGAGCGCCACCGCGGCGATCGCAAACAGCAATGATGCCGCGCAGAACAGACGCATGATACTTGTTTCGGCCCATCCTGCAAACTGGAAATGGTGGTGCAATGGGGCACAAAGAAAAAGTCTTTTTCCCCGGACTTGATAGCTCAACAGTTGCAGTGCCACGCTAGCGGTCTCGACCAGAAAGACCCCGCCGACAAGGATGAACAACCCACCATGGCAGGAACTGATCGTCAAGTAGCCCAGGAGCGCTCCGATGGCTTGCGAGCCCGTGTCGCCCATGAACACGCGCGCGGGATGGCGATTGAACCACAGAAACGCGGCCAGCGTGCCGGCCAACGCAGCGCTTACGACGGCCAAATTGTCGGAGCTGGTGATAAGCAGCATTCCGGTGATCGCAATCGACGAAATCAATCCGCAACCACTTGCCAATCCATCAAGTCCATCGGTCAGATTGACGGCATTCGCCCCGACGACCAGCGCCAGCACGGTTTCCAGAATGCCCCACCTGCCGGGATCATCGTTGACAATCGCGAGCAAAATTCCAATACAGACCGCGGCGGTGCCTTGGCAGGTCAGTTTACCGATCGCGCTGATACCGCGCCGCTGCGTTCGCAGCTTGACGAGATCATCGACCGCGCCCACGATCGCGAAAGCGAGCAGTGTCAGCATGGCGATCCAAACTCGTTGGTCACGCAGATTGCCGAACACAAGTGACCCAATGAGGATACCGCCGACAATGAACAGGCCTCCCATGGTCGGCGTCTGCGCTTTGTGCTGGTGCAGGCGGGCAACGGTCGGCGAGATGCTCTTGATGGGTTCGCGAAAACGAGCTTGCAGCCACGCAATGGCTCGGCGGCCGAACGCCAGCCCGAGAATGCAGCAAAACGCCATCGCAGCGAACGACCGCAAGGCGTCGGGCTTGACGAAAAGGTTGAGCAGGCCGGTCGTCATAGAGGCAAGAGAAAAAGGAATCGGGGCAGGGCCGATCCGCTGTTCACGCTGCGACGGCTCCGTTGCATGAGGGGGTCGGGAGTCGGTTTAGCGATAGCGTGTATTCCTTGGGACAAGACATCTCCGCGAAACCGACTCCCGACCCTGGTGATCCCTGAGACACCGGGGCGGCGCTTACGCACCGCCCCGGTGCCCAGTAAAAGCTCCGTCGTGAAGCTCTTGCCGGCGCGGCTGACCCAGAAGCCGCGGACCCGGCAAGCAAGTTGCCTCAACCCAGGAGGGTGGGTAGTGTCGAGTTCCCGCAAACCCTACACCAACGACGGAGCCTGAATGATTTGTGTCCTGATTTCTTTCTACGCGGCTCGGCCCATCGCGAATCGGTGCGCTGGATCGAACCGCAAAAACGGATTTGCCTTGGGCCGCACGCGCCGGGCGATGACACCGCGGCCGGGCGAGAGCGGCTGAAATTTAATGATCGCGGGCGCGGCGATCGGTGCCGCGATTGCCGCCGAGGGTGCTGTCTCTGCGACGGAGATGGCATCGAAGTGCGGGGGGGGCGAATCAAAGCCTTCCAGTGCGACTGCGATCTGTTGCATGGAAAGCCCGAACGCGCGGCCAACGCCGATAGCGCAAAGCACGCTGGTCAGCTGATGCCGGCCCCAGCATGCCACGTGAAATGTCTGCCCATCGACAACGCAACTTAGCCGGCCCTCGGTGCTGAGCACGCGCGTGGCGATCAGGTCGCAGTTGGACGACTCGCCCACCCAGGTAATTGGCACGGTGCAATGCTCGGCGGCGGCGCGAATGCCAGGATCATCCCCGCAGAGAACCGCGTGGCCATCCTGGGGCAGATGGGTCAGCAGTTGCACCGCGGCGTCGTGAAGCACGCTCGAGTGCGTGTTCGCCGCCCGCGCCCTGGTGACATTGGTAATCACGCCAATCGCGGGACCGCACTCGGCCACAAGGCTCACCGCGTCGCCTGGGGCCGAAAGATTCAGACCAGTTACCGCGAAGTCGTGCGTTGGTTCCAGTCCCAGCATGCCAAGAGCCGCGCTGTCCAAGCGGTGGTTGCGTTGGGGGAAACAGGTGCCGGCGAACCGCGAGCCCAAGACCGTGGCAATAAGTCGCCGCGTGGTGGCCGTGCCCGCCACCCCGCCGACCATGATCAGCCGTCCATGAAACTGGTCTCGATGCCAGCGGGCCAACTGATAAAGTGCTTCTCGGCCGTCGTCGACCTGCAGGGCCCAGCAGCCTGGCCAGGGCTGCACGTCTTTGGCTGCAACCACTCCGGAAGCGCCGCGCGCAAATGCCGATTCGACGAATGTTCCGCCATCGTGAACAGGCCCTTGGAGAGCCCAGAAAACTTCGCCGGGTTGTAGCCGGCGAGAGTCGGTGCAAACCCGGCCGAGACCGCTCCATTCGCCATCGCGTGGGCCGAGAGTCGCCAGTCGCAAGCGGCCGCCGGCGATTGCATGCAGTTGATACAAAGTCAATTTCGGCATTGCGAGGGCTTTCTTGGTCTTCAGGCGGCAGGTCGGCAGAAATGCGAGCGCTCGACCGCATCGTACAACCAATCGCGCACGACCTGCCGGTCATCGAACTTGTGCCGGTGGTCGCCAACGATCTGATAGTCTTCGTGCCCCTTGCCGGCGATCACCACGCAGTCTCCAGGTTCCGCCAGCCCCAGGGCGCGCACGATTGCCGCGGCACGGTCGCAGATCACTTCAAACTCGCGCGGCCGGTCGCAACCCGAGAGAATCTCGCGCACGATCGTGCCGGGGTGCTCCGATCGCGGATTGTCGGCGGTAATGATCGCCAGATCCGCAAGCTGCTCGACCGTGCGACCCATCAGCGGACGCTTCTGCCGGTCGCGGTTGCCACCAGCGCCGAACAGGCAGATGAGTTTGCCATCGGTGACCGCGCGCAGCGTCTTCAGCGTGCAGGCGAGGGCGTCCGGCGTGTGGGCATAGTCCACAAACACGCTAAATGGCTGGCCACATTCGATCCGTTCCAGCCGGCCGGGCACGCGCTTGATCGCTTCCAGCCCGCGAACGATGTCGTGCAGATCGATGCCATAGGCTAGTCCGACCGCCGCCGCGATCAGGCAGTTGCTGATGTGGTGGTCGCCGATCATACCCGTCCGCACGGGAATGGTGTCGCTGCCGGCGTGCAACAAAAACGTTTGCTCGCTGGCGAACCTTTCGACTGGCGTCGCGGTGATTTCCGCGTGGCCGTTCATACCCACCGTAAGCGCGGGACCATTGAATGAGGAAAGATAGCTGGTGCAGACCGGATCGTCTGCGTTGACGACCGCGAATCCTTCGGGGGTAAGATAACTGAACAGTCGCCGCTTGGCCTCGCGATACGCCACAAGTGAACCGTGAAAATCCAAATGGTCGCGCCGCACGTTGGTGACGCAGATAGCGTCGAACGCCATGCCGGCCACACGGTGCTGCGCCAGCGCGTGGCTCGAGACTTCCATGACGGCGTGCGTGCAGCCGCCCGCCACCATGCGGGCCAGCCAATCGGCGAGCATCGGGGCGGGTGGGGTTGTGAGCAAAGCGCGCTCAGTCGTCAGGCCGTCGCAGTAACCCAACGTGCCCAGCAGTCCCGATTGGAAACCGGCCGCTTGAAGGATGCTGGCGATCAGGCAGGACGTGGTGGTCTTGCCATTCGTTCCGGTCACGCCGACCACCTTAAGCGATCGCGTGGGATCGCCGGCCAACGCCTGGCAAATTTGCCCGTGGGCAATTCGAGTATCGGGAACGATGCACTGGGGAATGTCGCACGGCAGCAGGCGTTCAACCAAGGCAGCCGAGGCGCCTCTGGCAATGGCCTCTTCCCAGTGGTCGTGGCCGTCGCTTGTGGCTCCGACGAGCGCAACAAACAGATCCCCTTGCCTGCACAGCCGAGAGTCGGCGCACAATGCGCCAACGCGGAGGTCGCCAGCGCCCACAAACTGGGCGTGTGGCAGCAACTGGCGCAAGCAAACACCGGGTGAATCGGCCCAGGCGCTAGGACGAGAGGACTGCGACATCGGGTTTTGGCCTCCATGCCAAAGCCGCGTCAACAAGCGGTATTACAATTGGGTCACTCTGCCGAAGTTCGCGGAATCCCTGCCGCGAAGATTCGTGGGGGGGACTTTCGTGGTTTGTCGGCGGCGTGTCAAGGCGGATTTGCAAGCCTACGGCACTGCTGCTGGCGCCGGTGCCGGTGCTGGCGCCGGTGTCGGTCCCGGTTCCGGCGCGTCATCGCCGCCAACAACGTTAAACGTAGTTACCTGCCCAATCGCAGAAAATAGGGGCAGCGAGGTGATCCGCACATAGCGCCTGTCCGCGGAAATCACACCCGTGCAGATAAAGTTGGTGCCTGAGGGGAGCGCTATGATCACTGGCTGGAAACCGACGCCGCCGCGGACAATGGGGAACTGGCCATCGAGGGCCGCCCGTGACAAAGCAAAGTTTGTCAAAGCATTATTTTGGTTGTTGCCGGCGACGTTCAATTGTTGCGCCAGGATCGCTCGATTGACGGCCAACTGATTGGCGGCCGCATTGGCCACCAGGTGTTGTCCAATCGGCTCGTTGCGACGACCCTTGACCACATCGAACACGACCAAGGCGTCCTTCTCGCCGAGCGGAACCTGTTGACGTTCGTGGAGCATTCCCCCGGTGCCATAATGGGTGTAGACATCGATCGTCACCTTGCCCGCCGTAAGCTTGCCCCACACGCGGCGCAGTTGCATCTTATAGGTGCCGGAAAACGCTTCGGGACAAACGTAGACCTCGCTGTAGCCGTCCTTCGAAGCGATCCCGCGCGAAGCGCTGTCGCCCAGGATGACGCCGCCGGCGGTGGTGCGTGGATTGCGGAACGAGCACACCGTGCCACTGGGTTCTTCCACGAGCACATCCACATCAGCATCGCCGGTCCAAGTTACCTTGACCAAAACGTCGCGAACGAGTGATTGGGCCAGCCGCGCTTCGAAGTCGCCCGCTTCCTTGCTGCGATTTTCCCTCTTGAGCTGTTCCAGCACTGCTTGAGCAACCCGGTTGGCTTGATTGGGCAACTCGCGCTTTTCATTGGGCCAGGCCTGTCGGAGGACTCCCAAGCTTGCCCACTGCTGGCCGTCGATGTCGTTCACGAGGCTGGCTAATTGAAGTCCGTATTGCAGCGGCTCGGGACGCAAGGGCTCAGCCGCGGAAACCTGGCGGAAGATCGAAAGCGCACGCTTTTCCAGGCCGTTGCGGGCCATGTACTGAGCTGCGTACATCAGGTCTTCCGAGCTTTCAGCAAAGTCGACCGCCGACATGAGTGCTCGCTCGATCTCAACCTTGTTACTACCGCTGGCGATCATCGCCAGTCCCAGTGCCTCGTACATCCAAGGCTGAGCATGACCCGTGGCAAGCGCGCCTTGAATCATGGCGATGGTCGCGGAGAAATTGCGTGCCTTCATCAATTGGCGCACCGTCTCGCGGACCTGGGAATCGCTTGCGTCGTCATACGTGGTGAAATAGTCGTACCAGGCCGCGGTCAGGTCGGCGTCGACCGGCACCTTCAATTCGATCGCGGCAACCTTCCCGGCCGGCTTGAGCTTTTCGGCCGATTTCGTTGTGGGTGTTGCAAGCTTCGGTAGGGTGGCCTCCTGTTTCAGGCCATTCCTGAAGGTGGATGTTTGCGGGTCCTTGCCGTTGGGCTGCCTGTTGTCGGGCACACGGAAGAATCCACCGCCGCCGCCGCCGCCAAATTGGCCACCGCCGCCGCCGCCGCCAAATTGGCCACCGCCGCCCATGCCGCCAAATCCACCACCGCCGCCCCCCATGCCGCCGCCACCGCCACCTACACCACCCCCCAAACCGCCGAAGCCGCCACTGAAACCCGTCTGTTGAATTGGCAATACCAGATCGGCCACGGGATACACCTTGGTGACCAACTCAGTGCCGGCCTTTTCGAGAGTGGTGATCAGCAGCACTTCATCTTTGATCACGTACGTGAGATCCAGGCCACCGAGCATCAGCCGCAGCGCTGAACGCAACGAGATGCCTTTGAGGTTCTTGGTGATCGGCGTGTCGGAACCCGCTCCCGCGTCTTCCAAAGCCTTGGTATCGAGCTGAATTTCGATCTTGTGCAGATCCTTCAAGTAATCGACCACGTCCGAGAGGGGCGTTTCCACAAACTCCAGGGACGTCGTTTCGTCAAGGGCCTTGACAATGCGTTCCTCCGAAGGACCCACCGACTTTAAATCAACCGACGCATATTTCTTGCGGCGCTGTGTCAGTTCTTCCCAGACCGGAGCCGAGGGATAGATGATCGGCTCGTCATCGGGGAAGGGAACCAGGGCAAGTTCGACCTGATACAGCGTATCAACCACGCCAGTTTGCCGAAGAATGCGAACCTCCAAGGCCTCCTGTTGGTAGCGCGTGGCGCGGGCCACAAGGGTGGCCGATACCGCCGTTGGAAGCGTCGGATCGATCGCGGCCACTTCCGCCGACATTTCTCCGGCCAATTCATAGCGACCTTCGTCCATCAGGGCGTCGAAACGGTCCATCAACTGCTTGATCTTTTCCTGCTTGCGATCGAGCGATTGCACCAGCCGCGCTCGTTCGTCGCGCGCCGATTTCGCGGCCTGCGCATCTTGCTGAACCGAAATCCACTCGGTGGCGCGGCGTTGTGATTCCTTGATCGTGGTTGCAAGCTGGTCGCGAAGCTGAGCGCGGATCTCGGCGTTCAACTCCGGCGCCCGCATGACCGTGTCCAATACCAGCTTTAAATCCTGCTCCACCCCTTCCGGGTTGTCGGCCATGCGGTCACGGGCGGCGCTAATCGCGTTCTCCACATCTCGCTGAATCAGTTGGCGGACGACGGAGTCGCGCTGCGTGGTCGATTCGAGCAGGCCACCTGGCACTTCGGGATTGACTGAGTCTTGCGGAAATTCGTCGGCCGGCGGCGGGGCCTGATTGTTGCGGAACTTTTCCAGCTTGAGCACCCCTTTTGCCGTCTTTTTCGTGGTTGCTTCCACGGGAGTTTCTCCCGCGGTCGTCGCCGACGAAGTGGCGGGCTTTACCATGCGTTGCTGTTCAACCACTTTCCTGATCGTGCGAGCGGTCGGATCCTTAGGATCACGACGAAGTGCTTCATTCGCCAATCGTTCAGCCGCGTCGGTGTTACCCGTCGCCGCTGCCTGGCTGCCGAGCCTGGC
>SXHT01000318.1 GCA_005773095.1 Planctomycetaceae bacterium | reverse complement strand
GCCAGTCGCCTCGAAGGCATTCTTGAAGTGCTCGATCTTGGGCTGCTTGTCGTCTTCGGGCCAGGTGATGGCCACGACGTCGAAGCGGGAGGAGTGATCGAGCAGATGGTGGCGCTTAAGGTACGCGAGGGCCAGGCGAGTGAGTTTAGCTTGCTTGCGATCGTCGACGGCGTCGGCGGGATGACCTTGGTCGGTGGATCGCCGGGTTTTTACTTCGACGAACACGATGGCCGCGCCATCAAGCACCACCAGATCCAGTTCGCCGAGCTTATTGCGCGAGCCGCGGGCAAGAATTTTGCAACCGAGCTTCTTGAGAAAACGCTCGGCTTCGGCTTCGCCCCGCTCGCCGAGTGCGACTGGCGCGGGCGCCGAGTTGCGCTCGTGCCACAGTGCAATAAGGGCGTCGAGGAGCTTCATGCGTTGAAGATCCGGCGTAACCGTTCACGGGCCGGGGACTGGCTCATTATCCCGGCGAATTCGTGCAAGGTGCATCGTTCTATTGGGTGGTTGCCTCACGTGGTTCCCGGGAAAATATGCCCGTCCCCCTGTCGTCAACTCAATCCCCCCTGCCTTCAACTTAATCCTACGTCGCGGCTTCTTCTTTTTCGCTGCGGCGTTCGCGCAGCTTCACCGCCTTACCGATGCGGTCGCGGAGATAGTACAGCTTGGCGCGGTGGACAATGCCCGAGCGCTTCACCTCAATCTTGGCAATCTTGGGCGAGTGCAGCGGGAATTTTCGTTCGACGCCTTCGCTGGCCACGATTCGGCGGACCACGAAAGTCTCGCGGCTGCCTGAGCCAGCGCGGGCAATGACGACGCCGTTAAAGATTTGGATACGCTCCTTCTCACCTTCGAGAATTCGCGTGTGAACGTCGACCGTGTCACCGATTTTGAAGTTGGGCAGGTCGGTCTTGATGCTGCTCTTCTCGGCCAGATTGAGGACTTTTTGGCTCATAGTTTTGGGGGACCTTTCGTGTGGTTGGGTGGGCTCTCGCCCGCCAAGTCTCATAAATTGGTTCGCATCTTGGTGGTCGGGAACCCACCCTAGTCCAGTAAATCGGCTCGGCGTTCCTGGGTTCGTTTCAAACTCTCCGCCTGCCGCCAGCGGGCGATTGCTGCGTGGTTGCCGCCGAGCAGCACTTCGGGCACCGTTCGTCCGCGAAATTCTCTTGGGCGTGTGAATTGAGGACCCTCGAGCAGGCGGTTTTCGGTGCTGAAACTGTCCTGTTTGTTGCTATTTTCATCTCCCAGCACGCCGGGGATCAGGCGGATCACGGCGTCGATCAAGACCATCGCGGCGACTTCGCCTCCGCCGAGGATAAAGTCGCCGATGGAAATCTCGTCCGGTCGCAGGATCTGCCGCACGCGGTCGTCAAACCCCTCGTACCTTCCGCACAAGAGCAGCAGCCGCCGCTCTTGCGATAATTCCTCCACCCTGGGTTGCGTGAGGCGTCGCCCTTGCGGGGTGAGCATGACCAGTTTGCCTTGACCTTGCTCGTCGGCCGCTTGAACTGCCTCCGTCGCCTCGACAATCGGCTCGACCATCAGCACCATTCCGGGGCCGCCGCCGTACGGTCGATCGTCGAGTTGTTTGTGCGGACCCTTGGCCCAATCGCGAAAGTTATGCAATTGCACAACCACCCGTCCGTTATCGATCGCCAACTTGAGCAAGCTCTGCCCCAGATAACCGGGAAACATTTCCGGAAACAGGGTCAGTACGTCAAAACGCATGGTTCCTGAAGGGGGCGGGCGCCGGTTTCGCGGGTTGGACACCCGACTCCCGATCCCTTTTGTTTACTCCGCGGTTGCCGGTTCAGCCGTTTCGGCATCTGCGGCCTGAGCCGGCGCCGCCACCGCGGGTTCTTCGGCTTTAGGTTTGAGCACGAACTTCGGTTCGCCCGGATCGGGAATCGTCTTGGGACCGGCGAGTCGTTCGCGGGCCGCCTTCTGGGCGTCGGCGCGCGTTCCGCTTGGGCCGTACTTCCTGATCAAGATCGCAACCTTCTCGGAGGGCTTGGCACCGACGCCGAGCCAATAGGTGATGCGATCATGATTGAGGATCGCACGGGCGTCGGTATCCGACACCAGCGGATCATAGGTACCGATCTCTTCGATCACACGACCGTCGCGCGGGCTGCGCTCGTCGCACGCGCAAATACGGAAGAATTGCCGATGCTTCCGCCCCATCTGTTTCATGCGGATAACTACTGCCACGATCTAAACTCCTGGGTTGAGAATTTCAAACGGTAAACGGCCGATCTCAAATTTGAGACGGACAGGGAAACATGATCAATTGCCTTTTCTGGTTTCGCGTTTGCGGCGGCGAAGATCTTTTTCGCGCTGTTTGCGAAGGTTGCTGCGTTCTTGGGAGGTCAGTCGTTTGCCGGTGCTGCCTTTTGGCTTATTGAACTGGGCGCCGGGATTCATGAAGCCGCCGGCTTGCAGTTGTTGCATCTTTCGCATCCGCTCGCCAAGCCCCATCCCGGCCATCTCGCGCATGATAACGGCCATGCCGTCAAACTGCTTGACCAGCTCGTTCACCTGGTGTGGTTCGCAACCGGCGCCCGCGGCGATGCGTCGCCGTCGGCTTTGATCGATCGTGCGGCTGGGATTGCGGCGCTCATCGGGCGTCATCGAGTCGATGATGCCCTGCAAACGTCGCATTTCTTCGTCGGCGTCGACGTCCTGCATCATGTTGGACAGGCCGCCCATGCCGGGAATCATGCCCATGATCTTCTGCATCGGGCCGAGCTTCTTGGTTTGGCCCATCATCTTGCGGAAGTCATCGAGCGTGAACTCGCCTTTGCGGAGCCGCTCTTCTTGCTCGGCCATTTCGCCCTGATCGAACTTCTGTTGGGCTTGTTCGACCAAGGTCAGAATGTCACCCATGCCCAGGACGCGCTGGGCCATTCGATCGGGATGAAATTCCTGAAGTGCGTCGAGATGCTCGCCAGTACCGATAAACTTGATCGGCACGCCGGTGACCGCCTTGACGCTTAGCACCGCGCCGCCGCGGGTGTCGCCATCGAGCTTGGTCAGGATCGCGCCATCAATTTCCAGCGCTTCGTTAAACGCCTTGGCGCTGTTGACCGCGTCCTGGCCGGTCATGCCATCAACAACCAGGTACACCTGCTGAGGCCCGACGCGCTGGTCGATGCGCTTAAGCTGATCCATCAGTTCGTCATCGATGTGAAGTCGGCCGGCGGTATCGAGAATCACAATCTGGGCGCCTTGTGCTCGCGCTTGCTTGACGCCGTTCTGGCAGACCATGACGGGGTCTTGCTGCCCTTGCTCGCTATAGACCGGCACGTCAAGCTGCTCGCCGATTACCTGCAACTGATGAATGGCGGCGGGACGTTGCAAGTCGGCGGCCACGAGCAGAGGTTTCATGCCGCGCTCTTTGAGCAACCGCGCAAGCTTGCCACAGGTGGTCGTCTTGCCGGAGCCCTGCAGGCCGCACATCATCAACACGGTCACGCCGGGCACCAGATGGAGCGAATGATCGACCGGCCCCATCAGATCGACGAGCTTGTCGTACACAACCTTGACGACCTGCTGGCTGGGGTCGATCGCATGAAGCACATTTTCGCCGATCGCTTCTTTGGTCACATCGGCGATGAACTTCTTGACGACTGAAAAGCTGACGTCGGCTTCGAGTAGTGCGGTCTGCACCAGCTCCAACCCTTCGCGCATGTTCGATTCCGAAAGCTTCCCCTTGCCGCGCAGCGTCTTGAACGCCGAGGAAAGTCCCTCTTGAATCGTTTCAAACATGGTGACACCTGTTGGCCTCGCGAGCGGGGCACCCTCGAGGTCGGAATTCCGAGTAACCAAGGGGGCCTTCGCCGCACGGCTTGAGAACTGCTGGCAAAGCCGTGTGCTTGCGGCACCCTGGCGCCGACCCCAGGCTACCCTGCTCGTAGCGCTAACCTGGATCGGCTGCCGAGAAACCAAATAGTTTAGCCGGTGACAGCGTGATCAGACAAGCCATCTGAAGGCTCCCACAAGGCCAATCAGCTATCCACGGTAGGGCCGGCTGTTCCGGCCGGATTGGCGTGACTTTCCCATCCACGGCCGGCAAAGCCGGCCCTACCAGGTTGCCGAATGTAAAACACTGATTGGCCGTGCTCCCACAGGGGGGAATGGGAAGGAGGTGGGAATCTGGGAAGTCTCTGGCGGACTTTGCCAAAAATGACTATTAAAACGAGGTCCGACCGGTCGAAAAATGATACGCTCGTTGTTGCAGACCGGCGGAGCGGGATTCTACGTTGACACCGGTGCCGAGGGTTCTTAGATTTCCGATGAAATTTCCCAGTCGAACAGGCGGTTTACTTTACGTGCAAAGCAACTCGTGTACCCCTCCGATCGCTGTGGTTTTAGCCTGGTTGGCTTGCGGCATCGTGCTGGCGGATGCTTCTTCCCTCGATGGGCAGGAGTGGGCCGCGAAGATGTTCAATACGCTCAGCCACGACTTCGGAACTTTAGCGCGCGGCTCCAAGGCGGTCTATCGCTTTCAGGTGAAGAACGGTTACGAGGAGGACGCCCACATCGCGGCCGTCCGCTCGAGCTGTGGGTGCACGACGCCGCAGATCGTCAAGTCCGACCTGAAGACGTTTGAAGTCGGCGAGATCGTCGCTGAATTCAACACGTCGTCGTTCATGGGTCAAAAGCACGCCACGGTCACGGTCACATTCGATAAACCGTTCTACGCCGAGGTGCAATTGCAGATCAGTGGCTTTATCCGCAGCGACGTGACGGTTACGCCCGGCGACATCAAGCTGGGTTCGGTCGATCAAGGTCAGGGGGCCGAGAAAACGATTTCGGTCGTCCATACGGGGCGCAACGATTGGCGGATTGTGGACGTCAAGACGGCCGACCCTCACTTTGAGGTGGAGATGAGCGAACCGGCGCGTGTTGGCGGTCGCGTGTCGTACGATCTGAAGGTGCGGCTGACACGGGACGCGCCGGCAGGATACATCCACGATCAATTGATTCTCGTCACCGACGACAGGAATGCGCCCGAGCTTTTCGTGGAGATCGACGGCCGCGGGGTGTCGTCGATCACGGTCAGCCCGTCGTCGCTTTTCATGGGTGTTGTGCATCCCGGCCAAACCGTCAAGAAGCAACTGGTCGTCCGCGGCAAAAAGCCATTTAAGATTCTTGGCGTGAAGTGCGACGACAAGAGTTTTACCATCAATCCCGGCGACGAGGCCAAGCCGGTGCATCTGCTGCCGGTGCTGTTCAAGGCGGAAGGCAATCCTGGCAAGGTGTTGCGCGAGATAACGCTGACGACGGACTCCGGGGGAGGAGACGAGCTGATCTTTACCGCGTATGCCCAGGTCGTTGCCGAAGAGCCGTCCAATGAGCAGGGCGCCGAATCGGCGAGCGAGTCGCCCGACGAACCCGCGACCGGCTCCAGGAAAAAGAGCTAACGATCGCCATTGACCCGCCCGGTTTGTTTTGAACCGACGAGCGAGATTTTCACCACCGCGTGCGAACGATTGCTGGAGCACGTCGCACAATCGCTGCAGCCCGTCCCGCGCTTGGGTTTTGCGAAACCACAAGCGGTAAGCGCGGCGCGAATGAGATAACCCGCGGCCGCGGCCACGATCCCCATCGCAATGCTGTCTTGAAGCGGTACCATCGTTAGCAATGCGCGGTAATCCAAATTCCCGCCTGATACGTCACGAGCGCTCCCAAATAGGCAATCGCCGTCATGTAGACGAACGTAAACAACGGCCACAACCAACTATTGGTCTCGCGCTTGATCACTGCCAGTGTCGAAGCGCATTGGGCGCAAAGTGCGAAGAATACCATGATGCTCAACGCCACTGGCACATGATAGACCAGCTCGCCCGTGTCGTCCCACCTGGCGGCTTGCAGGCGCGCGGCCAGACGCGTTTGATCCGATTCCTGGCCGACATCGAGATCCGAGCCCAAACTGTAGATTACGCCGAGCGCGCTCATGACGACCTCGCGGGCCGGAAACGAGGCGATCACCGCGCAGCCGATGCGCCAGTCCCAGCCGAGCGGCTTGACCGCCGGCTCAATCGCCTGGCCTGCACGGCCGAGCCAGCTTTGCCGCTGATATTCGGCGTTCACTTGATGTTGGAGATCCAAGAGCTGATGCTCGGCTTCGGCCTGTTCGGCGTGGCTGAGAGGATTTTCAATGCATGATTGGAGTCTTTCACGCTCGGCCCGAAATGGGCCTTCCACCCCCTCGATGTCATGGGGGTAGTAGTTGACGGCCCAAATGATGATCGATACCGCCAGAATCAGCGTGCCGGCTCGTCGCACGAATGCCCAGCCCCGTTCCGCCATTCGGGCCAGTACCATCGAGGGCGAGGGCCATTGATACGACGGCAACTCCATCACAAAGGGAGGCGTGGGACCCCTCAATAACGTGTGTTTGAGCACCAGCGCCACGACGGCGGCCGCGACCATGCCCACCCCATACATGGCGAACATCGTCATCCCTTGCAATTGAACGATTCCCCCCAGAAACGACCAATCGGGAATGAATGCAGCAATCAAGATCGCGTAGACAGGAAGTCGAGCGCTGCAGCTCATCAGAGGCGCAATCAAGATCGTGGTCAGTCGATCGCGACGGTTTTCGATC
>SXHT01000317.1 GCA_005773095.1 Planctomycetaceae bacterium | reverse complement strand
GCCTTCCCGCTTGATATCAGGGAGTGTGCCGGAAATGCGGTCTCCCAGTTTAAGTCGGTGCGCACCCTTCTGTCGTTTGCCATTGACGACCAGGGCCGCCGCATTGATGACACGGCGCAAATTGACGCGACTGTACTGCGGAAACTGCAAAGCCACGAACCAGTCGAATCGAGCCCCATCATGTTCCGGCGGGACAAGGATCTCGATCTCCGCTTCCGCGGGGCTCATGGCTCCGCCTGGTCGCCCGATTTTTCCAGCGGGGTCTCGGGCGAAACCGCCTCGGATCCTTCCGCGGGGGGGGGCGCTTCGGTCGGTGGCGCCGCTTCCGCTGGCGGTTCTTGCGACTTCGTCTCGCTGGGCGCGTCGCCAGGAAGCAGCGGTTCCTCCGCGGGCTCGTCCCCCTTGAGCGCCGGCCCGTCGATTCTTAGGTCGTCGAACGCCGACGGAAGTCGGATGTCCTGATTCAGCGATTCTTCCAGGAACTCAGGCTTCTTGCCCGATGGGCTCACCTTCGCCGGCGGTTCGTGCCTGGCAAACCAATCATAAAACTCCTTGGTGGCCGGCCTCGCCAAATCGCGCAGTCGCTGTTTTGCCACCTCGGCGTACACACCGTCCGGCCAACCGTCGAACAGCTTTTGGTAGTCTGCGCGGGCCTTTTTCAAATCGTCGAGCGAGGCCAGCGCCTCGTGACCGCGGCCAAGGCCATACAACGCCCGTTGCGTGAGCGTATCATCGGTTGTTTCGTTCAAAACGGTTTGATAATTGTTGATGGCCTGACGCAGCAAATCGCGACCTTCCGCTTTGTTGCTGAACAGCGCCAGACAACCATCGCTCAAGGCCATGTCGGCGGCAACCACTCTGGACCAGATGGCAACGCTTGTTCCCGGAAACTTTTCAGTAATTTCCGTGAGCCGGCCACGATCGTTCGCGTCGAGGGCTTCAAAGTACTGATCCCAACCGGCGGCGGCGCTGGCTTCACTCTTTCCGTTGACGTAGGCATACGCCAGCCCCAAGACCAACAGCAGCACAACGACGCCAGCAATCAATTGTGCATGAGGCTTCAGCTTGACCACCCACCTGCCCAAAGTATCTGCCAGTTGATTATGCTGCAGCTCATGCCTACGTTCCGATTTCATCGCACACTTGACCCTTCCTGCCGCGGCAACTCTCTATTTGCCGGGAAGTTGGCAAAACCAGTAATATAGGAATCTGTCGCAAAAGCAGTCAAGGCCGCGCGCGGGACAGGCTTCCCGCCTCTCTGGTGCCTTCTCGATGTTCAAGCGCTCGAGCCCTGCCTGCCCCACCGGGATGGATTGAAAACCCGTCCGACCAGCGTATCCTCGTTGACTTCCTATGCCCCACGATCTCAACTCCGCACAACTCGACGCGGTCACAACACTTACGGGCCCGCTGTTGGTTCTGGCCGGCGCCGGCACGGGCAAGACTCGGGTGGTGACGTACAGGATTGCGGAACTGATCAAGCACGGCACGCCGCCAGGCCGAATTCTCGCGGTCACGTTTACCAACAAGGCGGCGACGGAAATGCAGCAGCGAGCGGCCACGCTCTTGGGCAAGCGACTGAAAGAGAAGCCTGAAATCTCAACATTTCATTCGCTTTGCGTTCGCCTGCTGCGGCGCCACGCAAGACGCTTAGGTTATCCCGAGCAGTTTGCCATCTATGATCGTGGCGACCAGGAGAGTCTGGCGCGCCAGGCACTGCGCGAGATCAAGGTAGGAGACAATCTGCTGCGGCCGGGTGATCTGATCAACCTAATCAGCCGTTGGAAGTCGCAGTCGATTCGACCCGATCAGGCCGCAACGCTTGCCCGCACCGACAAAGAGCATCTTGCCAGTGCCGCCTATCGTCGCTACCAGGTTTCACTCAAGACGGCCGGGGCGTTC
Source organism: Planctomycetaceae bacterium (assembly GCA_005773095.1). Taxonomy (GTDB): domain Bacteria; phylum Planctomycetota; class Planctomycetia; order Pirellulales; family PALSA-1355; genus SXHT01. The sequence goes on along the minus strand of SXHT01000317.1, from coordinate 15,468 downwards.
GATTTTGACGACCTGTTGCTCTGCAGCGAGCAACTCATGCGCGAATTTCCCGAGGTCCGCCAGGCCGAAGCAGATCGATTCAGTCATCTGCTGATCGACGAGTATCAAGATACGAACGGCAGCCAGTATCGCATCGTGAAGGCGCTCGCGGGAGGGCATCGCAATTTGTGTGTGGTGGGGGACGACGATCAGTCAATTTACGGCTGGCGCGGCGCCGACGTTACGCACATCTTGCGATTCAAGAAAGACTGGCCCGAGGCCAAGGTGGTTCGCCTTGAAGACAACTACCGCTCGACGGACGCAATTCTGACGTTGGCCAATCGGCTGATCGCGTTTAACCGGGAGCGGCACGACAAAGTGCTGCGAGCGGCCCGCGCCGGCGGCGAGAAACCCCGGATCCATCAAGCCCAGGACGAAGACGCCGAGGCGAAATTCGTTATCGACGAGATTCGAGCGCGGCTGGGCGAACCCGGCCTGGAGCCGCGCGATTTTGCGATACTTTTTCGCACCAACGAACAGTCGCGATCCATGGAAATGGAACTGCGAAAGGCCAGGTTGCCGTATGTGCTCGTGGGCGGCATGTCGTTCTACGATCGCAAGGAAGTCCGCGACGTGCTGGCGTACTGCCAGTTACTGGCGGCGCCGAACGACGAAGTCTCGCTGTTGCGGATTATCAACACGCCCCCGCGGGGCATTGGCCAGGCCAGCGTGGCGGCGCTGCTGCAGGACGCCGTCAGCCGCGGAGTGCCCCTCGGGCAATCGCTCGTCGAAACGCACCGCCAGGCGTCCGTTTCGCCGGCTGCTGCCGCGGCAATTGAGCAGTTCTGCAAGCTGATGGATGGTTTTCGAACGCGGCTCCAACAGGAATCCCCGCTGCCGGTTGTCACCGATCTGGTGGCAGCGGTGAAGTATCAAGATGAGCTCGCCCGCCTTTATCAAGACCCGCAGGAAGCCCAGGCCCGCTGGTCGGCGGTCGAAGAGGTCATCAATGCATTGGCCAGCTACGTCAAGCGCGCCCGCCCGCCGTCTCTGCGCGGCTTCCTCGACGAAGTCGCCACCGGCCAGCGAGGGGACGTGGACGAAAAAGAATCGCAGCTTGCGCGCAACGCAATCGCGCTGTTGACCTTGCACAGCGCGAAAGGCTTGGAGTTTCCCCAAGTGTATCTGGTGGGCCTGGAAGAGGGATTGTTGCCCCATCATCGTGCCGTGGAACAGGACGGGGCTGCGATCGACGAAGAACGCCGGCTGTGTTACGTGGGCATCACACGAGCAAAAGACCGGCTGACGATCAGCCTGGCCCTCGCGCGGATGAAGTGGGGCAAAGCGCGGCCGACCATCCCCAGCCGCTTTCTGTTCGAGGTCACAGGCCAGGCCGAAAAAGGGCATGCCATCCGTCGGGCTGCGGCTGGCAAGGCGAAGAAGTTACGTGGCAGACGCCCTGTCTAGTGCTTTGTCCCTAACGATTTTACGAAGTGCAAGACACCGGCAGCGATTTCGCTTTGCAGCACTTCAGGAGGTCTTGCACCCGTAAGTTCCAAGTGCTCAAAGCACCAGTTTCTGACCCCCTGGAGAATGGGAAGGGTAAGTGCTTTTCGTTCCCGAGTGTAACTGCCGGAAAACACGGCTTGTGGAAAAGCCGGCAATCGCCTGAATTGCCCAGGAATCACGCAAAACCCGCATGGTCGCCGCTGCCCCAATTCGCTAAACTACCACGCATCGTTCAGCGTGATTCCGCGCGCAAGGAGGCAGCATGTCGATCCCGCCTTTCAGGTTTATTCAGGCCGGCGACTTCCATCTCGATCGGCCACCGGGCGGCGTCGCGGATTTGCCCGATCATCTTAAACCAACTCTGGTCGAAGCGGCCTACCGCGCGGCAAGCCGGGTATTTGATTTGGCGTTGTCGGAAAGGGTGGACTTCATGCTGCTGACCGGCGACTTGTTGCATCCGCCGAGTGCCGGTCCCCGTGGCTGGTTTTTCCTGACCGAATACTTCGAGCGGCTTCGCCAGCACGGCATTGGCGTGTTTTGGGGGACGGGGCGCGACGACGCATCGCTGGAATGGCCGGCCCTGTTTCCGCTGCCCAGGAACGTCGAGCGGTTTGATCGCGAAGGCGTGACAAGAATTGTTCACGAGCGATCGAGCACGCCGATCGCGGAAATTTGCGGCATCGGCCATGGGCCCCAGGACATGTTGCGCGCCGCCGACTTCCGGCCCGGGCACGAAGGATTGTTCACGATCGCGCTGGCCCACGGCGAGATCGACGCGGAGGTTGCCGCCAAGCACGAAAAAGTCGACTACTGGGCACTCGGTGGCGAGCATCAACGTCGCAATCTGTTTACCGCGCCGGTAACGGCCCATTACGCCGGTTCGCCTCAAGGTCGTTCGCCCGAGGAAAGCGGTCCGCACGGCTGCACGCTGGTGCAGGTTGACGAGCTGGGACAGGTAGAAACCAGTTTTATTCCCACGGATGTCGTCCGCTACCAAACCGAACGCGTGACCGGCGTGGATACGGCATCGCGGGAAGCACTTGAACATCTGCTGGCCGAGCGTGCGACGTCGCTCAGCGGCGTCGGCCCCGACTTGCTGGTGACGTGGATTGTCGTGGGCCGCGGGGCGGCGGTTAGGCAGTTGCGGCGCGGCGCAATCGAGGCCGAACTGCTCAATCGCCTGCGTACTGATTGGGGCCGCCGGCAGCCGGCGCTGTGGAGTCTTGAAGTGCAGGCCGAACCCCTTGGCGACGTGGCGGATTCGCTCTTTGAAGAACAGTCGCTGCGAGGCGAGTTTCTGCGGCTGCTCCAACAACTCGACGAATCCAGCCCTTCGCATCTGGATATGAATCCGTACTTGCCCGAACGGTTTCTGGTTGGCGGGGTGCCGCAGGCGGTGGCCGTTGAATCGCTCGATCAGCGCGAGAAAGTGCTGCGCGACGCGGCACTTTTGGGCCTCGATCTGCTGGGCGGCGACGATGCCCTGGGGCCTGCACTGCCGACCGACGGTCGCAAGCAACTCGCACACGGCCCGGCCGCCAATGGCAGCTCTTTGTCCGCTTGGAAAGACTGACCCAAGTAGGAGCCACTTGTGAAAATTACCGATTTGGAAATCGATCGCTTCGGCGTCTGGGACGGTCTCAGGCTCAGCGATCTCTCGGACCAGTTGACGGTCTTCTACGGTCCCAATGAGGCCGGCAAGACCACGCTCATGCAGTTTGTCCGCTCGGTGCTTTACGGATTCACTCCTGAACGCCGCAGTCGTTATCTTCAGTCGTTTCTCGGCGGTCGTGTCGGCGGTCGGGTGCGCGTGACCGACAACCACGAGCGACTGTCGCTCGCGCGGCATGCAAGCGGCTTGGACGATGCAGGCACGCTCGTCGTGTCCGACCACGTGAATGCAAAGCTCAACGAGCGGCGTCTGGCGGATTTGCTGGGGGGCGTGGATGAGGCCACGTATGTGAATGTGTTTGCCTGCGGTCTCCGCGAGATTCAGGAACTTGGCACGCTCAGCGATACCGCGGCAGCGACGTTGCTTTACGATTTGACGTTGGGCACGGATCGAGTCTCGCTTTCGGCAGCAGCTCGCGAAGTGGATGCCGAACGCAGCCGGCTGCTGTCGGGCGATATTCGCCACTCGTCCATTCCGCAACTGCTTGCCGACCGTGATCGGCTGCGCGCGGAGATAGACTCGCTGGGCGAGCTGACCCCACGCTACCTGGAACTCTCTGCCCGACGGGGCCAGCTCGACCGCGAGATCGAGCAGCACGGCGGCACCGAACATATCGACCGCGAAATTCGCGCCGTGGAATTGGCAAAGGCCGTGGCAGATCCGTGGCGGCAGCGAACCGAGCTCGACCGCCAGTTAGCCGAATACGGACCCCACGACGCGTCGGCGGCCGAGTTGCTTGTGGCACTTGAGGGGCTTGATGCAAAGATGAAAGAGCGTCGCCGCCGTCGGCGCATCCTGCGAAATCGTCGCCGCAAGCTGCATCGCGAGGCGAAGTCCAGTTCCGTCAACGATGCACTCTGCCAGCAAGGACCAAAACTCGAAGCGCTCGGCGAACAACAAGCCTGGATGGAGTCGCTCTCGGCACAAATCAAGAAGCTCGATGATGAAGTGGCAGAGTGGGAACTCGCGGCCGAGGCCACGGGCAATTTGCCCATTTTGAGCCGTGATCCCGACGCACCGCGAGATCGCGAGAACTCTCAGAAAACGCAACCCGTTCCCAAAGGCATCCCGCAACCGGCCGGTGACAGGTTCGCCGCGCCACAACTGACCGATCGGCAAATGTCAGATCTTCGGGTGGCTGCCAAGACGCTCGGCGAAGCGAGCCGACGTTATCGTTCACTGCAGGGTGATCTCGGCTTGTCGGGCGAACATGGCACGGTGGAGTCCCGAATCCGCGCGGTGCTGGGCGACCGTGCCGACGACGGGCTGCACGGAGCCGTGGAGCGTGCCGGCGAGAACGTAACGCTCTTGCGGCGTCGAATACAGCTCGAAGAAAAGCTCGAACAGATACTCCGCCGCGAGCAGGACCTCAACGTGGAAGCGGGCGAGCTCTGCGAAAAGCAGCAGTTACCCACCTGGATGATCGTCGCCTTCGGAGCGTGCTTTGTGCTGGGCGCGGCGCTGGTGCTGTTGTACGTGGCAAGTTGGGTGCTGCCGGCAACGGTCACCGGAAGTCTCGGTTGGCCGATTCCCTACATGGGTCTGGCCCTGATGGCGATGGGAGCCTTGGGCAAGTCGGGAATGGAACGCTCAGCGGCCCTGGAACTGGAGCAATGCCGGCGTCAGCTCGATGCCCTGGCCCATCAACTGCAGACGGCTCGCCAGGAGCGCGACGCCATCGACGAACGCTTGCCCGAAGGTGGCGGCCCCCTGGCGGTACGGTTGCGTGACGCTGAGAAGGATCTCACCGAATTAGAGGCACTACTGCCATTGCAATCCCAACGCGAGGCAGCAGCCCATCTCTCCCGCGATCACTCGCGACGAAAGAACCAGGCCAAGGCAGACGCTATCTCTGCCCGGAAGCGCTGGCAGGCGACGCTGCAAGCCGCCGGTTGGCCAATCAAGGTCACGCCACGGCAATTCCACGAGTATCGCCGCCACCAAGCGCGGGCCAAAGAGGCCGTCGCGGCGCTACGCATCAAGCGGGACGAACTTGCCAGCCGCCAGCGTGACTACCGCAGCGTGGCCGATCGCATCTTTCAGCTTGCAAACGAAGTTGCCATGCCGGCGACGGGCGGCGATGCGGTCGCCAGGCTCAAGGAACTGCAACAGGCGCTCGTCGAGCACATGCAGCGCCGCGAACGCCGAGCGGCACTGCGCCGTCAAAGCACTGAGCTGCATCGTCGCCAGGTGCGGTACGAACGGTCGATCGCGGCCCTGGCCCGTAAGCGCGAGCATAGGTTACTCGAATCCGGGTTCGCGAATGAGGAGGAGGCCCGACAGCGCGCGCTGCGCTTCGCCGAATGTCAGACTTTGCAGCGGCAGCGCGCAAGCGTGACGCAGCAAATCGCTCTGGTGCTGGGTATGACCGTGACCGAAGAGATGATTGGCAAGTATCTGGACGGCCGCGACCTGAACGAAACTCACGCTCAATTGGCAGATTCGCTCGCCGGCATCCGCATCAGCCTGCAATCCAAGCTTGAACAACGTGCGGAGATCACGCAACAGATCCGGGCCCTGGCCGAAGACCGCCGTCCCGCCGAGAAGCGCCTCGAACTTTCCAGCGTCGAGCGTCGTCTGGAACAGCAAGTCGATCGCTGGCGGGCACTCGCCGTGGCCGGTGCGCTACTCGGCGAGGTGCAGTCAAGCTACGAGCGCAATCGGCAGCCGCTTGCCCTGCGCGAGGCAACCGAATTCATGAGCCAGATGACCGGCGGGAAATACAACCGCGTCTGGACGCCGCTCGGCGAGCCGGAATTGCGGATCGACGAGATAGACGGCAAATCGTTCTCGGTCGAGGTGCTAAGCGCGGGCACGCGCGAGCAACTGTTTCTCAGCCTGCGGTTGGCGCTGGTCAAACGATACGCCGAGCGCGGCGTGAAGCTGCCGCTGGTGCTCGACGACCTGCTCGTGAATTTCGATGCGCAGCGTGCCAAAGCCGCCGCCGGCGTGCTCCGCGATTTCGCAAAGCAAGGCCATCAGCTGATGGTCTTCACGTGCCATGAACATATCGCACGGATATTTAAGCAGTTGCAAGTCGACGTCCGTGAGCTGCCCGTCAACGGCACGACACCAGGACTGCTCGACCTTGAACCCGAGGCAGCTTCGCCTCCCAAGAAAAAGCGCGATCCGAAGTCGGTCGATGAGCCGGCTACGATCGTCGCCCCCACGTTCATCCAGCCAAAAGCGGCGGAGACCGTGGTGCCGGTCGAACTTCGTTTTCATCGCCTCCAGTACGATGCCGCACCGCACGTGGCGCCGCCCCCCCCGGCGCCTCGCATTAAACCGCAGCGCGTGCGCATCGATCGCGCCGAGCGCCTCGAGCCGGTTGAGCGAACGGTGAAAATCTCGCAACCGAAACCTGTCCGTAAATCAATGCGAAAGTTCGCCACCCGGGTCGACCGCGTGGAATGGGACGCCGAAGAATTCGAAGGCGAACTCAAGGACCAGATCGGCCGACGAGTGGTCGTGGCCAACAAAAACGGCCGACTCTCCGCGGCCGACGAAGTGGTTGAAGTGGACTTTAGCGAGGGAAACGGCGTCTCGTAGCACGGAATTCCAGGCTGTCCCGGTCGCGGATCGGGCAAAGCAACCAACCGCGAGCGCCCGAATTGGGACGGGTCAGGAAAGCCGCCCTCCAGCGACTTATGCGACGTCCACCGCCAGCTTCCCGCCTGCCGCCCGATGCTTCTCCAATAGCGACTGATAGCGCACGCGTGCTTCGTGAGCCAGCCAGAACAGATACATGTTCAGCCCAGCCGACAGCAACAGCGCGAAGAAAATCGCAACGATCCACGACGATTCCGCGGGACCATCCTTGCCACCCAGCAGGCTACCGCTGCTTCGCGAGTCGGCCTTAGCCGCGCGAAGCGCCGTGGAAAGCGCGGGACGCTCATCGGCCTCGTCGGCCGCATACCGATTGCTTCGAGCGGGAAGCTCCGTCGATGTTTCGTCCGACGGTTCTTCCATCAGCCGAGACTTCATCGGCCGCGTTGCAGGACTTCTGAAGAGTGCGTCCGTCTTGTCGGCGCTGGCCGCCGGTCGGTCGTCGAACCGCGAAACGCTCCTCGGGCCGCCTTCCTCGTCCTGCGGCGCCGGGTCGCGCTCGCCGATGGTGCCCGACGGGGGCTTCTGTACGGTCGTTTCGGTCGGCGGCAGGATCGGGCCTTCGCCGTCGGCCGGTTCACTCGGCAAGGCGGGTGAAGACTCTGGAAGTTTCGCTGGCTTGGGGTCCGCTACGTCGGAAGATGCGACCGTCTTCTCCTGGCCTTCCGCAGCAGCAGCAGTCCCGGCGGCTGGGGCGGGGATCGCGCCTTCGGCGATCACCTCTCGCGTGGGATTCTTCGTTTTTCCCACGGCCGATTCCTTCAGAACCGACTTTGCTGACGCCGTCGGCTTAGGAAGTGTTTCGCTGCCAATCGTGATGCGATAGCGCCGTACATCGAGGCCCTTGGGCACCTCGCTCACCAGATCGTCAAATTTCACCATTCGATCAACTTGATCGGGCTCGATCTGAATGATGTACTCCACTCCTCCTTCGTTAAGCGGCTGCCAACTCACGTCGATTCCCAGAACAGCCGCGGTAAGCATCGCAAAAGCAGGATTCATGGGGATGACTCCGTTGGAGCAGAACTGATTGGGCGGCGTTGCAAAACAAGTCGTGCCCCCTTCCCTCCAGTCTGCATTACGTCGCCCTTTCTTGCCATAGGGACCGGCGACATTTTTACGGTCCGGCCAGCGGCGGAGCTGGGTTGCCGGGCCCGGGCGGCGCGATCCTGCCCGTCGATTGCTCGGCAGCCTCGATTCCCTTCAGCTCGCCCCGCAACAACGCCAGCAGGGCGTGCAGAAACGCAACCACCATGGGTCCCACGAAAATGCCGATCGGCCCCAATGCCTGAACGCCTCCGATGACGCTCAATAAGGCCAGCAGCGGATGAATGTTGGACTGGCCACGAAGGACATAGGGCTTGATGAAATTGTCGGCCATACCAACCGCCAGTACTCCCCAGATTGCCAACGAAATGGCTGCCCCGGGTCGACCGTGCGCAATGCCCGCGTCCGTTGTAACGGGGGCAAAAAAGTACAGCCATAGGGAGCACGGCAGCCAAATGGCGGTCGCGCCAACGAAGGGCACCAGCGCCATCAAGCCCGTGAGCGCCGTCAGCAGAAAAAAGTGAGGCATGCCGACGGCCAGGTATCCCATTCCAGCCAGCAGTGCTTGAACGACGGCGCTCAACAACGTAGCCGAGACCACCGCCCGGCTCACCTTGTCGAACTGCTCGAACAGGTGCCGCACGTAATGCGCGTCCATGGGGGTGAATTTGACAATCGCCTCGATCATTTCCGGCCCGTCGGCAAAGAAGAAGTAGATGCTCACCAGCATGATGATGGACCCAAACATGAAGCTGCCGAGAAACTGCGTCGTGCGTAGTGCGGCCGGCGCGATGGAGCTTCGAATAAATCCGCTGACGGCTGCGGCGATCTCCTGGTCCGGTGGCACGTGGACATCAAGTCGCAGGGCCCAACCGCGAAAGGTGCCGGTCCACTTTGCGCCCTCTCGTTGGAATGCGGCCACCAATTCATCGGGGTCGGCGGACTGGGCCACCGCCACCGCTTCCATGCCGGCCTGTAGAAACAGAAAGAACAGGGGAACGAGCGCAATGGCCACAATCGCAAGCGTGGTCACTCCAGCCGCGGCGCGAGGGTGCCTGGGCAACTTCTTCAGAAACCACTCGTGCAACGGGCGAAACATGATCACCAACAGCAGCGCCAAGAATAGCGGCAGCAAGAACTGCCGCATGACGGCCACGAACACCGCGCCCACGAACAGCACGAGCGCGACAAGCACAATAAAAGAAAGCGTTTTCGCCATGATAGATCGCCGCTTGCGGCTTAGCCGAGCGCCTACAAAGCCGGGTATTATACCAAACCCATGCCGTCGCGCCACGATCCGACTTGTGCGAATCGCCCATTCTCGCGAAAATCCGCCTCGCCGGGTTGTGCGTGTTGCCAGCCGCCGAGCGGCAACCCGCGGCCAAAATCGTCCCGCCACCTTATCGTCCCATCGTCCCACTGGTCGAGCAGCATGTCGCATCGTCCCCGCTTTAAGAAATGGCTCCTGGCCGCGATCAAGCTCGCGGTGCTTGGCCTGCTCGTCTGGTTCCTGCGCGACATGCTCACCCAAGCCCTCGCCGATCTGCGCAAACACACCTGGCATGTGCAACCGGCCTGGCTGGTGCTCTCGGGCCTGTGCTACTTCGCCGGATTGATGCCGGTCGCGGTGTTTTGGCACCGGGTGATGCGATCGGCCGGGCAGGAGGTTGGCCTGTTCGAAACGATCCGCGCCTGGTGGGTCTCGCAAATCGTCAAGTACATTCCCGGCAAAGCCATGGTGCTGGTCATGCGGGCAGGAATGTTGCGAAATCCCAAAGTAGAGATTACGGTCGTCACCGCCAGTGTCTTTGTCGAAACGCTGACCATGATGGCCGTGGGTTCGTTCGTGTCATTTGTGATCCTGCTCGCGGTGCATCGAATTCAGCTGGCGCAGCTTGCCGGCAGCGTCCACTCCTTCGATCAACTGGCTGAGTTGCTCAAACACAACATCGTGATAACTCTGATCGCCGCGCTGGGAATGTTTTTAGTCACGGGGTTGCCCACCTATCCACCAATCATGAAATGGCTGGTTCGCCTGTTGGGGGTGGGTAGGTTCAATGCCGCGGCGGAGCACAAGCTGGGAGCCGTCCCCTACAGCGTCTACCTTGGCGGCTGGTTGACGATCGCGTTGGGATGGTTTTTGCAGGGGCTAGGCTTGTGGGCCACGCTGCGATCCCTGGACGTGTCCACCTCGCTCGCAGATCTGCCCATGCATACTGCCACGGTGGCGATGGCCAGCGTGGCGGGTTTCCTGTCGTTGATACCGGGAGGGGCGGGAGTCCGTGAATTGGTGCAAACGGAATTGATGGTCCGCGATTACGGTCAGGGCCCCGCGCTCGTTTCGACGATCATCTTTCGGCTGGTGATGCTGGTGGCGGAGGTGATTGTTTCGAGTATCCTATACCTATCAGGTCCGCGCGGACTGCGACACAAGCTTGGAACGCGCCACCCTGAGAGGACCCAGGAACGCAAAGTGCCCAACTGAGCAAACTGGCAGTGCACCAATCCGTATTCCTTTGCCCGACCGCACGATTCCATGGGTTGATTTCTGTTCCGCTCTCCCTGAACCCAATTCCGTGTTTTTCCCGTGCTGATTTCCATTGTCATTCCCGTTTGCGACGAGGTGGAAAGCCTCGCGGCCTTGCATCGCGAAATCTGCGAGGCGGCGGCGCATTGCGACGACGACTTGGAAATTATTCTTGTCGATGATGGCTCAGCCGACGGCTCTTGGGGCGTGATTCGCACGCTGGCGGCTGACGATGCGCGTGTTCGAGGTCTGAGGTTCCGTAACAATTTTGGCAAGGGGGCCGCGCTAACCGCCGGCTTTGAAGCTGCTCGCGGGTCGATCGTGTTCACCATGGACGCCGACTTGCAGGATGATCCGCAGGAGATTCCCCGATTTCTGGGCGCGCTTGCGCAGGGCTACGACATGGTCAGCGGCTGGAAGCAAGTCCGCCACGATCCTTGGCACAAGGTGTTTCCCTCGTATGTGTTCAACTGGCTGGTCAGCCGGCTGACGGGCGTCGCATTGCACGATCATAACTGCGGCTTCAAGTGCTATCGCCGGGAAGTGCTTGACGAAATCGATCTGCATGGCGGCATGTACCGATTTACAACCGTGCTGGCCGCGTCGCGCGGTTTCAAGGTCGGTGAAGTCGTCGTGCATCATCGGGCCCGGCAATTCGGCCATTCGCATTACGGTGTTTCGCGATTGTTCAAAGGAATGCTCGACCTGATCACCGTTTGGTTCCGCACCCGATTCGGCGACAAGCCGCAGCACCTGCTCGGCTCGATTGCCGCCGTGCTGCTGGTGTGCGGCCTCACCGGTTGGTTCTTCGGCGCGCGCTGGTTCGCGTTCGCCTCGATTGTGATTGCCGTGCAGTTGTTCGTGATGGGCCTTATCGCCGAAGTCGTTGTCGCTGAGCACGCGGACCGCGGCAGGAGTTTTTCGATCGCCGAGCGCGTCGGCGACGAAGTCGTCGCACGCGTTGATTCGTGATTACCGAGTCTTCCTTCCAGCCGGCGGTCAACGACCGCCAGGCCCCATGCGATCCAACGAACCACCGCAGCTTCCTTCCGATGCGACGCGATCGCTGCGCTGGTCGGTTTATTCCATCTTGATCGCGGTCTCGGTGGGGCAAATGACGGGGGACATTCTGGCGGTCAACTCGCTCGATAAGGTCGGCCTCGAAAAATCGCTGGTCGATCGAGAAGTCTCCAGCCGCAAAAAAGAGTCAGCCGCCGCGGGAGAACCCATCGACGAAGCGAAACTTGCTGCCGACGCGCTCGCCAAGGTGCGCCAGCAGCGGCCGTTTCTCAGCGCGAACGACCGCAGCCGCTGGTGCACCGTGCGCGCACTGGTCGAGCTGGGCACTTACGAAATTGACGACATCCAAAACCAGCCCGGCTGGGATACGATTGATATGGTCAAGCACACGGTCTGGGACGGCGAGCCGCATTTGTATAGCAGCAAGCCACCGCTGTTGGCGACGATCATGGCAGGGCCGTACTGGGTGATTCACCGGCTCAGCGGCACGACGGTCACGCTGGGTACGCATCCCTACGAAATCGGCCGCTTGATGTTGATTCTTTTCAACCTGCTGCCGATGATCGCGTACTTCGTGATCCTGGCGCGCCTGGCCGAGCGCTTCGGCGCAACCGACTGGGGACGCATCACCATGCTGGCAACGGCCACCTTCGGCACGTTTCTCAGCCTGTTTGCCGTTTCCATCAACAACCATCTTCACGGCGCGGCCTGCGCGGCTGTTGTCCTCGCCGCGGCCGCCGCTATTTGGTATGACGGCCGGCGCTCGCTTTGGCTCTTTGCGCTGGCCGGCTTTTTTGGCGCCTTGCTCGTGGCGTGCGAATTGCCCGCCCTGGCGTTGTTGGTCGCCATCACGCTGCCACTTGCATGGAAGGCACCCAAGCCAATGCTGATCGCTTATCTTCCAGCCGCGGCTGTTGTTTTCGCCGCCTCGCTGGCCACGAATTATTGGTCGCACGGGACGTTCAAGCCCGCCTATGCGTTTCGCAGCGACACTGACCCTGCACAGAATTGGTACAAGTTTGAGTATGAACGGGACGGCAAAGTGCGGCCAAGCTACTGGAGCAATCCGCAGGGCATCGACGCGGGTGAAAAGTCTCCCGCCGCATACGCATTCCACTCCCTGATCGGCCATCACGGTGTGTTTTCGCTGACACCGATGTGGCTGTTTTCCCTGGCCGGCCTGGCGATGATGCTCGCCCGCCGCGAAACGCGCGATTTGGCGCTTGTGATCGCCTCCGTCTCGCTGGCCTGTCTGGCGTTTTACTTATTCCCGCTCAAAGACATCGACCGCAACTACGGCGGCATGACCAGCGGCTTCCGCTGGACCTTCTGGATGGCCCCGCTGTGGCTCGTGGCGCTCTTGCCTGCCGCCGATGGGACCGCCCGATCGAAATGGGGCAGGGGGCTCTTGCTGGTCCTCCTGGCGCTCTCCTGCCTGTCGGCGGCCTATCCCTGGCAGCCCTGGAAACATCCCTGGATCGCCGATTTCATGATCCATCTGGACTGGCTCAAGTTCTAAGAATGGGCCAGCCAACGCCTGTAGGGCCGGCTTAGCCGGCCGGGCAACGCGAGGGGGGCACATTTCCACCTTGGTCAAGCACCCAGCCGGACGACGCACCTCTCGCAATTTCGCCGGGAAAATGAGCCAGTCCCAGGCCCCTGAACGGTTCCTTCAGCGAAAGCCAAATTTTGACTCAAGTGGACAGGCGCCGACGGTCGATCATGGGGACATTTCAGAATCCCCCCGATCGGTGCCTCGATGCGCTCAACCTTGCCTGCTGCTCGTCCGGTTCTATTGCGTCGACTTGAACACGTCGCGGTCGCGCGACCTCGTGATGTGCTGGGTGTGCTCGCCTATTGGCTGCGTCGTGACGAAGCGAAGCCCGCTCAACGTTGACGCTCGAATATGTCCGAACTTCGCAAAGCCGCCGTGCTTCTGACCAGCCTGCCGCAGGAGCAGGCCGCACAGCTGCTTTCCAAGCTTGATGCCAGGCAGCTGGAAGCCGTGAGCATTGAAATTGCTCGACTCGGACAGGTCGGCGGCGAGGAACAGTCGACGGTCATCAACGAGTTCGCCGACATTGATCCTAAATCCTTCTCCGGCGGCGGGGGGGGCCTGGACGTGGCCAAATCTCTGATGGAGAAAGCGCTGGGCAGCCGCGCAGGCAACACGTTCGATCATGTACGTCAACAGATCGAGGCCTTGCCCTTCAGCTTTCTGCATCAGGCCGATCCGCAGAACCTGCTCACCTTCATCATCGATGAGCATCCGCAGACGATTGCCCTGATTCTTTCGCACCTGCCCCCCTCCTACGGAGCGGAAATCATCGCGGGCTTGCCCAGCGAGCGGCAACTGGCCGTGATTCGTCGCGTGGCGACGATGGGGCAAACGAATCCCGAGATGATCCAGGAAGTCGAACGGGGGCTCGAAAAGCGCATGTCGGCCGTGATGAGCCAGCAGTTTGAAAAGGCCGGCGGCGTGCCCACGGTCGCGGAAATCCTCAACGTGACGGATCGCACGACCGAGCGTGCTCTGCTGGAGAACCTGGCGCAGGAAGACCCCGACCTGGTCGAGGAAATTCGGCGATTGATGTTCGTCTTCGAAGATATTGGCAAGTTTGCCGACAAGGACATTCAAACGATCCTCAAGAGCGTGGACAACTCGCAGTGGTCGATGGCGCTGAAAGGGGCCAGCGAAACGCTCAAACAAAAAATTCTGGGCAACCTCTCGCAACGCGCGGCCGATATGTTGCGGGAAGAGATGGACTATCTTGGCCCTGTCAAGCTGTCGGCCGTCGAGCAGGCCCAGCAGCAAGTGGTGGATATCGTGCGCGGCATGGAAGATCGCGGCGAAATCACCTTGGAAACCGGCGAAAAAGCCGAGCAGTTCGTCGATTAGCCACGTCCTGACAGGCACACCTCCTGTGCCGTTGCGGCATCCTGCGTGGCTCGATTTCCGGCAGTTCCGTCAGGACGAACGAAGTGCGTCCACCTGGCAATCCTCCTGGCAGGCTCTTGCCATTTCCTAAAGCGAGCTGGAAACTCGTGGGAACGCGATACTGTTTTCGTACGTTTCCCGTTTCCCCGTTGCCGCGTTGAGCGCTCTTTGTTGTGAGTTCCCCCATGCCCGCCACTCCCATGATGCAGCAGTATCACGACGCCAAGGCATCGTGCCCGGAGGCGCTGCTTCTGTTCCGCATGGGCGACTTCTATGAGTTGTTTCACGAAGATGCCCAAACAGCGGCCCGCGTCTTGGGGCTGGCGCTTACCAGTCGCGACAAGCATGAAAATCCGACGCCGATGGCCGGGTTTCCTTACCATCAGTTGGAGAGCTACCTGGGGAAGCTGATTTCCGCCGGCCTGCGAGTGGCCATCTGCGACCAGGTGGAAGACCCCAAGCAGGCCAAGGGATTAGTGCGGCGAGAGGTGACGCGCGTGGTCACACCCGGCACGTTGACCGACGACGGGCTGCTTGACCCGCGCTCGTGCAATTACCTGGCGGCCGTCGCGACCCCGAACGGCAAAACGACCGATGTCGGACTCGCCTGGGTCGAGCTGTCGACAGGGCGATTTTCCGCGGCAAGTTTCTCGAACGCCCGTATTTTAGACGAACTGGCACGAATTGATCCGGCCGAGGTGTTGCTCGCCGACGATGCGCCGTCGCTTGCGGTTTCGCAAGTGGAAGCATCCGTCGGTGCGACGTTGACGCGTCGCCCGGCCTGGGCCTTCGCCACGAAGTCCGCTGAATCGGCGCTGTCGAAACACTTCAGCATGCCGTCTCTCGACGGATTCGGCTTCGATTCCGCAGGCGCCGACGGTCCCGCCGTGCGCGCCGCTGGCGCGATCCTGGACTACTTGCAAGAAACGCACAAGGCCTCGCTGGCCCACATCGATCGGCTCACGCGATATTCCACCGGCACGGCGCTGGAGATCGACGAATCGACGCGCCACAGCCTGGAAATTACCCGCACCTTGCGGCGCGGTTCGCGATCGGGAACCTTGTTGGACGTCATGGATCGCACGATCACACCGATGGGTTCCCGCTTGCTGGCAGACTGGCTTGACAATCCGCTTACCGACGGCAAGCGTATCAACCAGCGGCTGAATG
>SXHT01000316.1 GCA_005773095.1 Planctomycetaceae bacterium | reverse complement strand
GCCGCCTTGCAGGAAATCGTCGCCGTCGCCCCCTTCGATTGTGTCGTCGCCGGCGCCGCCGTCGGCCTTGTCGTTCCCCAGCCCGCCAGCGATTCCGTCGTTGCCGCCGCCGCCGCGGATCAAATCGTTGCCGTTCAGACCGTGGAGCCTATCGTTGCCATCGCCGCCGTGGATCACGTCATCGGCCGGGCTGCCGTAGATGGTGTCGTTGCCGTCGCCGCCGGAGGCCGAGGTCGCGCCGCTGCCGGCCGCCAGGCTGTCGTCGCCGGCGTCGCCGTTGAGCTCGCTGGTCTGCGGCACGCTGTCGGCCAACTGCACAAAGTCGTTGCCGTCCAGCGCGTTGACCACAATGTGCTCGATGCTGTCGCTGGGGACGACGATCTCCACTTCGTTCACCTGCACGTGCAGCATGTTTTCCTCGTCGACCCGGGCGGTGATCTTGTCCGCGTTCGACGTGCCGTTGACGGTCAGTGTCGTGCCTAAGCGGCTGACGTGGTCGTTCAAGACCTCGGCCTCGTCGACCTGGGCCGGCACGTCGCTCTCCAGCGGCGTGACGCTCAGCAGGTTCCGCCGCTCCAAGGAATCGATTCGCAACTCGCGGTGATAGCGACAGACAGAATGCGACGCAGAGCGGGCCGTGCCGTAACTGTGGCGATGAGGAAATCGAAACATAGTGGGTCTCCCAATTAGTTGGCCTTAATTGTTGATTTGCCCCATTCGTAGCGTGCCTTGGTCGGGCGAAGCGAGTAAAGCAAGCTCGATGCCAATGATTCTCAGATGCTGTTTGTCGGACGCCCTGGCACTATCTAAACAGCTATTAGATAAAGACTTAGCGAATTTATACGCGTCTCATGCCCGAACGATGCGATACTTGTGGGCCTGATCGGTCATGAAACATATGCGCCAAAGTCGATCATCAATCTTCTACTCGCACCGACGAATACCCCACTCTCGGGTGGTACATGCGAATTCCATCTCAAAACGAGACAACAGTCATCACAAGCCATTGGTGTGATGGGTTGGGCGCACGACGTTGCCGCAGTGCGATGATCTGTCACTTCCCAATCGAGGTGCGGACATCAAGTAAATAAAGGGGACATTACTTGATATTGACAGAAGAGGGGTATGGTGTCAGCTTGCGGGTATGCCGAGGAGTGCTCGTTCGATTGTCGGGGGTTATGCTTACCATGTCCTGAATCGGGCCAATGGGGGGTTGCGGTTGTTCAAGAAGGCTGCCGACTTTCAGGCTTTCGAACAGATCCTCGCCGAAGTCTCTGAGCGTCTGCCGCTGAGGATCCTCGGCTACACGCTGATGGGAAACCATTGGCATTTTGTCGTCTGGCCACAGCGGGGACAAGACGATGAAGTCTCGGAGTTCTTTCGCCGGCTCTCCGTCACGCATTCGATGCGTTTTCACGCCCATCACAACACCTTCGGCATGGGGCACGTCTATCAGGGACGCTTCAAGGCGTTCCCCATCGAGCAAGATCAGCATCTGCTGGCCATGCTCCGGTACGTGGAGCGCAATCCCTTGAGGGCCAGGCTGGTCAAGAGTGCCGACGAATGGCGTTGGGGCAGCCTCCACCGTCGTCTGCATGGGACGCCGGAAGAACGCTCGCTGCTGGCCGAGAGCCCGGTGCCTTTGGGGCGCAACTGGCTGGCGCACGTGAACAAGCCGCAAACGATGGCCGAACTGCTGGCGATCCGCCAGAGCGTGCTGCGGGGCCAACCGTATGGGAGCGAAACCTGGCAGCGGAAGACCGCCACCAGGATGGGCCTGGAATCCACGTTCCGCCCCCGCGGCCGACCGAGAAAACACCCGGAAATCTGACCGACCCCCCTCATGGACAGATCCAGTCATGTCCTTTAGTTCAACTCTGCCAGTTTCCATCCGCGCGGCTCGTGCGGGCCGCGATGGCCTGATTCTAAGTCCTTGTCGGACAACCAGCAATCTTCGTGGTTCTGCAATCGATGGCCAAACGCCCACGACTGCTGCGAGGTCTGTTCTTTCGTTGCGGCGTCGCTGATCTACGCAATTGACAATGTTGCATTTTTTTCCGAACGGGCCATAACGGCGCCATACCGTCCTGGCGGGATGGCCACACTCAGCTACGGCGGGTTTGGGGGCAGCTCCGGTTCGTCGGCGACGGATGACTTCGACGACTGGCTGGATTTCGACGCCGTCGCATTTTGGGAAGTGCGCAACCTGGGCTTTGGCGAGTCGTCTGCCCGCGGCGCAGCTCGCGCGCGAATCGATCAAGCCCACCTGAGCGAAATTCAAACTCGAGACCGCGTCGCGCGCGAGATCGTCGAGGCTCACGCGCAAGTCACGTCACGATCGCGCCAGATCGCGACGGCCGAAGACGGCGTCAAGGCCGCGCTCACGTCGTATGAAAGAAACTTCGAACGCATCCGCGAGGCCCCAGGGTTGCCGTTAGAATCGTTACAGTCGATTAAAGCCCTTGATCAGGCGCATCGCGAATATCTCCGCACGCTGGCCGACTACAACGAAGCGCAGTTTCGCTTACACCGCGCGATGGGCTGTCCCGTGACGGCTCTTTAGTCAACCTGTCGCGATGGACCGCGTCCGATGGTATTCGTTGAATCGCGTCACGCCATCCCGTATCCTTCGCGTCGTATCGTTCGCGTCAGTTTTGATAACAGCGATGATTGTCGGAGCGAGGCCAATCATGATACGATTCCGTGTCGACGCTGACGAAACTGAACAATGGACGCAGGCATTGTGCAGGATGCACGATGCGCGAAAATGGGTGGTCGCGGATTCATCTAGCGTTGGCGCCCTGAATGCTTTGAACGGAGTCAACCATCGTGAAACGCGGCTGTTTCTTGACCGCGTGGCTCAGCGTTGCAATTGGGTCGGCTCAATTCGCCACCGCACAATACGACGGCGTCAACCAGTCTAATTCCCCCGACCAGTACCGCATCGCGCGCCTGCCGCTGGTGGAATCCGCCGATTCGCGCTCGCCGTCCGGCGACGAAACGTCGATCGAGGCGACCTCCTTTGACACGGCCTCATTCGATTCGACGTCGTTCGACGCGCGGTTGAAATTCCTCGAGGAGGAATACGCCAAGAACAAAGACGCGGCGGCCAAGGCGAAGGACGAGGGCCCGACATATCCGACGGTCAAGATCAACGGCCGACTTCAACTCGATTATTGGGCGTTTCCGCACGTCGGACCCGGCATCGGTTTCTTTGAAAACCCGATCACCGGCAACGACCCCGATGATCGATTCGCCTTCCGCCGGCTCCGACTAAATTTCCGCGGAGACGTATCGGAAACAATGATGTATCGCTTCGACCTTGAATTCGCCGAACCTCGCAACCCTGGCTATCGCGACGCCTGGATTGGTTTTCGCGAGTTGCCATTGCTGCAAACGCTCTTGATTGGAAACCAAAAGCGGCCGATCGGTTTGGATTACTGGAACAACAGCAATGAAAACGTGTTCCTGGAACGGCCGATGGTCGTCGAAGCGTTTAACGAAGACGTGCGGCGGTTGGGCATTCAGTCCTACGGCGTCTCGGAAAGTGAGTCGCACACGTGGCAATTCGGCGTGTTCAATCTGGCGAACACCGCCGACGCGGGCGCCTATATCGGCGATTCCTTGCAGCTCAGCGCCAACGCGCGATTGACGGGCAATCCGTGGTATGACGAGAGTTCGGGCGGCCGCGGATATTTTCATTGGGCCGTCGCGGGAATGTTCGCCCGTCCGGACGGCGACGCTCCGGCCGGCAGCGCCAACGCGAATGAAGCTCGCTTTCGCACCCGAGCGGAAGTGCGTTCCAACGAGCGCTGGCTTAACACCGATCGCATCGCGGGCGCTGAATCCTACGAGATCTTTGGACTGGAAGGGCTGTTGAACGTCGGACCGATCCAAGTCGTCAGCGAGTACCAATACAATTGGCTCCAGCGCGACGCGGGCACTGACCTGCACTTTCACGGCGCCTACGTGTACCTGTCCTACTTTTTGACCGGCGAACATATTCCCTACGATCGCACCAAGAGCGCAATCGGAGTCGTCAAGCCGTTCGAGAATTTCTTCCTGGTCAATCGCTGCCGAAGCGGCCAAGGCTGCGGCTGGGGCGCTTGGCAGGTGGCCATCCGCTATTCCTATCTCGATCTGACCGACCAGGACGTCCTGGGTGGCGTGGGCAGTAACGTCACACTAGCCTTGAACTGGCATTGGACCCAAACTTCAAAACTGCAAATCAACTATGTCACGGGGCAGATCGAAGATCACGCCCCCGTCGGTGGATTCACGTCCGGATCCTATTCGATCATTGGCACGAGATTCCTGGCTTACTTCTGATCGCGGAAATATGGCGCGTGCGATTGCGACAACCGATTCACCAAACCGATTCTTGAAAGCAAGTTATGAAATACGTTCGATTCATTTGCGTTTTGTCGATCGTCGCTTTGGCGGCGAACAATTGGTCCCTGGCCGGCGAGGACACGGCGCCGTCGCAATGCGAGGGTCATGCGCGGTGCCCCAATTGCCGATTCGAATGTCATCTTTCGCGCGAAACAGTTGATGAGAAAAAACACTGCTGGGACGTCGAATGCAAACCGATCTGCATTCCGCGGGTCAAATTCCCTTGGGAGAAATGTTGTGCGCCTCCCCGCTGCGCCAAACAAAAGACCGTCCACGTCTTGAAGATGGTCGAGTACGAATGCCCATCGTGCAAATACATTTGGACGCCGGTCGGCAAGCCGTGCCCGTCGCCGTGTCAAAAGTGTACGCAGAATTCGAGCGACCGCGAGACGACTACGGCACGGGTCACGCGGTAAACCCGATCAACAACTCGCGGCACCTCGACGAGGTCTGAATTTCCACGCTTACCCGATTTCGAAGAGATCGCGGTATCGTAATGAATCGATCCTCAATGTTGGGCAACGGCTTCAACACGGCCGATTTGCCACCCGGCGACGTCAACGACAGCGTCATGGGTTCGGTTTCAAGGAATGGCACTGTCGTCTTGTGAATGCCGCCAAGTCATCGGAGGTTACGCTTATGGGTTCGTTTGCCGTCAGTTTGCACGTTCGCAGCGATGATCGCGACGCCGTCACTCGGCAAGTCGCCGCGTGCAGCGCCGGGGAGTTTCGCGTCTCTAACCCGGCACACGGTTGGATCACGGTCTGCGAATCGCGGGCCTCGGCCCAAGACGAGGGCTGGGTCGAACCTCTCAATGGTGAGTTATCTGCCGGGCTCGGCGCTTCATGCGGCCGCGCAGGCCGGCTCGGCGGAGACGGTTCTAGCGCTAATCGAAGCCGGCCTGCCGGCGGACATCAAGAGCTCGCAAAGCCAGACGCCGCTAGCGATGTTCCAGACAATCCGCACCCAGATGGAGCTGACGAAGAACATGGTCGAATCGATGCCGCAGTTGAAAGGCATGCACGACCAACTTCTTTCGCGTCTTTCAGGCCTCTCGCCATCGCAGACCGGCTGGGAGGCCTGCGAAGCCGTGCTCCGCAGCGCCGGCGCGCGTAAAACAGCCTGACAGTGGAAACCATGCGCATCCAGCGCGCGATGGTTTTCTGGGCGCGATCGACGTTGCGCACCAGCCGGCTCAACGCCGAGTTCTCTTCGTCGAGCAAAAATTCCTTCACCACGCTTTCGATCTGGTCCTGAAGGTTTTTTGGCCAGATGGCCGTGGTTTTCTTTCGATTCGCACGGCATTGAGCGCAAACTGGTCGCGGTCCCCGCCCTCCGCATGGCGACACAACTCGGCGATCGTCTCAGAATCCTTAACGAGCAATTCCAACGTAAGGCTGTAGGGAATGCCCTCGGAGTCCGCATCCGCCGCGAGGTGCGATTCCTTGTGTTCGGCGACCACTTTCCTGACGCACATCCCTTCACGGGCAGAGTGGCGACGCGCTGGGTGGATGTAGGCAGTATGACGGGCAAATCCGTCGGCCGGCAAGAGGCGCGCAGCGATTTCGCCGAAAGGCGAGGAATGGGCGGGCTCGGGGAACACCACCGCCCACGTGCGTCTCAGAAACTCCACAGCAGCGTGACGGCGTAGTCGAGATCGCTGTACCCCATTCCGGGGTCAGGCGTGCTATCGTAGCGGTCGATGGCGCTGAGTTTGAGGCTCAGGTTGTTGACTTCGTCGAGCACAATCGACCAGGAGGCTTGCGCATTGATGCGGTATTCGTTGAAGTCGCGGACAGCTGGAAAGTAGTCGACCTGGAAGAACAGTTTCTGCCGCTTCGAAAGCTGATGGTCGATCTGCAGGCCGTGAGCCAGTTCCGGCACCCAGTCGGTGTCGGACCCGTAGAACTGGTGCGACACACTGGGACCGAAGCGCGCGGTGAGCGTGGTTGAGTCGTTCTTGAGGAAGGCGTATCCCAAACCGCCGTCCACGCCAATGCGGGTTCGCCAGTCGCGGAATTCGTCGTACTCTGTCGTTTGGTGAGCGTAGAGAGACCAGGGCGAATCGCCGATCTTCAGCTCGTGGCGTCCTTCGAAGAACAGTCGATTGCCCGATTCTTCGCCGTCTGTCTGCAATCGCACGTAGTTTGATTTGAGGGTCAACTTATTGGCGTCGGTTTCGCGGATGGCCGCCAGGTTGAAGCGGAAGTTGAAGGCGTCTGTGTTGCCACTCGAGCCGTTCAAACCCAGATCGAAGCTGCCGCTCCAAAGTTTCGGAGACGGGGCTGCGGCTGCCGACACCACGTCGTCGCTGTCTGCAAGTTCTTCTACCGTCGTGGACGCCGGAACCAGCGGCGGCGGTTGCAGAACGGCGGCCGGGGTCGCCACATTGGGCAGAGCAGTTCCCGGTGGAGCGGCCGATGGCGGAGTTGACTCTGGTGGAGTACTCGGCGCGATTGCTGCCGGCGGGGCGCCAATCTCTTCCGTCGTTGCAACCGCATCGACTGGCGGCATTCGTTCCAGCGAGGGACCCTCGCTGCTCCATGACTGACCGAACGCCTGGAAGGGGGCAAGTCCACAGTAAGCAACAGCGGCTACTACGAGGAAGTGATTTCTGCTCATCGATGTGCCAAGATGTCGTTGGTCCGGACGGGATGCGAAACGGTGGGAAAGATACATTCGCGAGACTTTCTCAGACAATGGCAATGCGGCCGGGTTAATGGCTGGCAATCGCGAGCGAGCGGCGCAAGCGTCGCAGATAGCTTCCCAAAATTCGTTGGGTTGCCCAAGTTTTCGCCTCGCTTCTACAATGAATGGTTCGCACCTGGACCGAAACGGATTTCTCGCCTCGAGCCCGTCATGCCAGCATCGGACATCGTCATCAAAGGCGCCCGGGAGGAATGGCACTGCCGCATACCACCAAACGACTTGCGAACAATGCCTTCAATGCAAGCAATATCCCGTCGAATGGTGAATTCACAAATCGCCTTGTTGCAAACGCGTCAGAAACACCCCGCAATGCTAGCTGGGTTGCCGACTTGACGAAACTCGTTATCTATCAAGCGGCAGTGCCATTCGTACCTGACACCCTACTTCCGCACGATGGCGAACATCACGTTCGCCGACCTCGACAACAACACATTTGACAAGAGCGACGTCCAAGTCCATTCGATGCGGGTTTCATTCGACTGGTAATCCAGACATCGAACATAGACGCAAAAGGAATCCGTTCCATGAAAAACGTATTCGTACTCAGCTCATTACTGTTGCTGGTGCTGCCGCGGCCCAGTGTCGTGGGCGAACCCGGCTGTTGCGGCGGGTGCGGCTGCCATTGCAACGTCAAGAAAGTTTGTCGGCTGGTTGGCGAGGAGAAGGAAGTCAAGGAATTCGAATGGGATTGCGAGTTGATTCCGTCGGGTTCCTGGATCGATGAGCCCGCGGTCAGCACAGGCGCACTGCAGGATCGCGACGGCATCGATGGCGAATATTTTCGCAATCGGATCAGGACCCTTGGCATCGAAGAAGTGATTAGCGCCTCGCGCAGTCCCTGGCAAAATCCCTACGTCGAACGCTTGATTGGAAGCATCCGCCGCGCCACTTGACGGCGCGTGGACCAATTCGGCAGGTCACACCCTTGTCCCAGGCGACGCTTCGCGCTATTGCTGAAACCTGGTCTGAAACGGTCCGATTTTCGCCTTGTGAATCTCGCCAGGTCACCGCAGGTCGGTCTCCTCATGCTTTCATCCACCAGCCCTACACTCCCCAAAAAACCCTCCGGATGGAGTTTTTGATAGGGACAACCGGGGCGAAGGGGCTCGATTTCCCGGCAGAAAGGGGTTTTGTCCGCCGGAACGGCCCCGCCGCCAGGCTCGCAAAATCCGCATTCCCGGCGGATTCGTGAGGGGAAAACCGGGCCGTCCCATTCCGCGCGGGCGTCCCTAAGCTAGGCTTGGGTAGGTTGGAAATACCATCGGAGGTTACGCTTATGGGTTCGTTTGCCGTCAGTTTGCACGTTCGCAGCGATGATCGCGACGCCGTCAATCGGCAAGTCGCCGCGTGCAGCGCCGGGGAGTTTCGCGTCTCTAACCCGGCGCACGGTTGGATCACGGTCTGCGAATCGCGGGCCTCGGACCAAGACGAGGACTGGGTCGAACAACTCAATGGTGAGTTGTCTGCCGGGCTCGGCGTTGCCTGCGTGGCGTTCCTGCTTCACGACAGCGACATCGCCCGATATTGGTTGCACGATCGAGGACAACTGCTCGATCTGTACCATTCCGTACCCGATTACTTTGAACCGGTTTCGTCGGCGGAGCGCAAGCGGTTGCGTGGCCGGCCAGACGTGCTGGTGCGCTACTGCCGGCCGGGTGTCACTCCTTCGCAGATCAACTCGGTGCTGCGCGCCGACGTCACATTTGCCGACGACACGATCGTGCAGCTTGCCCAGTTCTTGGGCATCGATCCGGATCGGTCGCTCGAAGACTTCCTTCACGGCGACGACGACGACTCGGATGGTGGCGGCTGGGGCAGCGGCGACGGCGCCCCCTGGTCCGGCGACCACGAAGATTGGAATGCCAACGACGACGATGAATCAGCCACGACGCTCAAATTCCCCCGGCGTGGTCTGCTGCAAGAGGTGCAGCAGCAGTTGACGAACCTGTTTCAATCGGTGGCCACACCAACCGCTTCGCCACAAAGCAACGCGCTGGTGCAGGCAGCCGTGGCAGGAGAACTTTCTGAAATCCGGCAGCTCGTGGCCGAGGGGGCCGATCCGAACGCGACCGGAGCGATGCCTGTGGACGCTGTGGCGCAGAGCGTGTTGCCGATCGGCAGTCTGCCTGGGTTTGAGGTTGCACCGCTGCTGGCGGCCGCTGCCAAGGGACGAACGGCCGCGGTGCGTCTGCTGATAGAATTGGGCGCAAAGGCCGCGGACGTGCATCCGCTGTTTGGCTCGGCGCTTCATGCAGCCGCGCAGGCCGGCTCGGCGGAGACGGTTCAAGCGTTAATCGAGGCCGGCCTGCCGGCGGACATCAAGAGCTTGCAAGGCCAGACGCCGCTAGCGGCGATCCAGACAATCCGCGCCCAGATGGAGCTGACGAAGAACATGGTCGAATCGATGCCGCAGTTGAAAGGCATGCACGACCAACTTCTTTCGCGTCTCTCAGGCCTCTCGCCATCGCAGACCGGCTGGGAGGCCTGCGAAGCCGTGCTCCGCAGCGCCGGCGCGCGTTAAACAGCCTGACAGTGGAAACCATGCGCATCCAGCGCGCGTTGACCGACCCACATGCAAGGCGATTATATTGCGTCTGCACCCGATCCCGTCTCACAGAAAGAGTTCATGCGGACGCTTCGCCGTATGGTTGGCATGCTAATTGGACTCCCGGCATTCTCGTGGATGGTCCGCATCGGCGCCTCGTTGGTGATGCGCACCGATCCGGCGCTTGCCCTCGATGGACGGTACCTGGTTTCCAAACGGCTTCAGGACGAGCGGAAGTCATGCATCGTGGCACGGCAGCAGGTCAAGAAGTACGAGCACACGGCCAAGTTCAGAGGCCACCGGAATCGCACAACTAACCTCCGAAACGATGTAAAACTGAGCGGGACTCGCCGCGCGAGTCACGATCGGTGTCGACATGCCGAAATGGTACGTAGTTCCCTTGAGGATCGTTTTGGCTTGCCCTGCAATCACGTTGGCGAACTCGCCGGCTACGTCGTCGACGAGTTCTTCAGTCAGCAATGTGCCTGCTGGAAGGTAGCGGGCCGCCAGTTGCGACGCCGTCTTCGCCGTAAGAACCAAAGTCATCGTGCCCGAAGCGTGTCGTAGCAGTTGGATCGTGGCCAAAACGACTCCTTCCGACGGCATGTTTTCCCTGGTTGGCAGAATCGACTCGGGACACGCTTCGATTTGCGTAAGTTCCTGCAGGGCGGTGATCGCGGCCGATTGAAACGCTGTGGTCACTTCGGTTGGCGGGATGGCCGGGATGTTGGATTCGCTCATGGAAGGAGTCTCCCTACGGCTTCAACTGATAGAAGCCTGCCCTCAGGGCCTCAACACGATAGAACGAGTCATCGAGACTGAGTGTGGTTTCGGCGCCTCCGAGCAGCAGGTAGCCGTCTTTCCCGAGCACTCGACCGACGCGGCCCAGAATCGTTTTCTTTACGTCTTGGTCGAAATAGATCATTACATTCCGCAAGAACACCAGGTCCCACAAGGGCATGGCTGGCCAGGGTTGCGCGAGGTTGAGCGGCGAAAATGTCACCATGCTGCGAATACGTTCATCGAGCTGCCAGAACGCTCCTTCCTGTCGAAACCACTTCAACAACAACGGAGTCGGCAGCCCCCGGTTCACTTCCACCTGGGAATATCGACCGGCACGCGAGCGGTTGAGCATCTCGTGCGAGATGTCAGTCGCCGAGAGATTGAGTCTCCAGGAGTTCAGCTCGGGAAACCACTCTTTCAAAATCAGCGCGACCGAATAAGGCTCTTGGCCACTCGAACTGGCGGCGAACCAAATGTTAAGTTGACGCACAGTCCGGCGGGATTCAATCAGTTTGGGCAGCACCGTTTTCTTGAGTATTTCAAACGGGTGAATGTCCCGAAAGAACGACGTTTCGGTGGTAACCATCGCTTCTACGACTTCGGTCGCCAGACCGTTGTCGGACCCGCGGAGTCTGTCAATTAACGGCTCGATGCCCGCCAGGCCGTGCCGCTGAGCCAAGGGCAAAAGCCGGGCTTTCACCAGATATTCCTTACCGGGCTCCAGTACGAGCGCGCAGCGATCGCGCACCAAATTGGCGATGAAGGCGAAGTCGGCAGTGGATACGGTCGTATCAGCCACAACCGCCTCGAATTCGGCGAATGATTTCTCCGGCGATCATGGGCAACGGCAGCGCCCGATCGGCCAGTCCAGCGCGGGCGACAAAGCCCGGCATCCCCCAAACGACACTAGTGGATTCATCTTGGACAAGGATTTGTCCTCCTGCCGCACGAATCGCCTCGCAACCCCTCAAACCATCCTGCCCCATGCCGGTCAGCACGACCGCCAGGCAGTTACGGCCATAGATACTGGCGACCGAGCGGAAAAGTGGATCGACTGCCGGACGACAGGCGTTCTCATGCGGTTCCTGGGTGATCTTGGTGCATATGCGCGTCCCCTCACGAACAAGAGTGAGATGGTGATCGCCCGGCGCGACCCATGCTTTGCCCGGTTCCAACTGACTGCCTGATTTCGCCTCCACGGTCGGGATCTGCGAGTTCTTGGAAAGCCGCTCCGCCAGCATTTGAGTGAACATCGGAGGCATGTGCTGCACCACGACGATCGGGACGGGCAGCCCCGGCGGAAAGAGAGTGAAAATCTCAGCCAAGGCGTTTGGGCCGCCGGTGGATGCGCCAATTGCAAGAACATCAATGCGGGCAGTGGATGCAATGGGGCAGGACGGGACTGGGGGCGATGTTATTTTCTCGCGGATCGGCGGCGACGCTTGCTTGCGGGCGCAAAGTGCGCGGATCGACGGAATCAGTTCTGTACGGATAACATGCCGCGATGCTTCCAGCCCGCCTGGTCCACCCGGCTTGGCGAAGAAGTCGGAGGCTCCGCGAGAAAGTGCCTCCAGCGTGGCCACCGCACCGAGCTCGGTTAGCGAGCTGAACATGACGACTGGTGTGGCCGGATGACTGCGATGGAGATGGGTCAGCGCCGTCAGCCCATCCATATCAGGCATTTCGATATCGAGAATAACCAGATCGGGATTGAGCTGCTTCATCTTTTCCAGCGCGATCCGTCCAGAGGGGGCGGAACCAGCGACTTCAATATCAGCCTGCGATTCGAGTTCTTCCCTGACCACTCGACGCACGACGATCGAATCATCGACAATGAGCACGCGAATCTTCTCCATGACTCTATTCCTCAAATGCCCCAAGCAGCGAAAGCTTGGCGATAAGCACGTCGGCGGTGAAGGGCTTCATCACGTACTCATTTGCGCCAGCTGTGATCGCCCGCTGCACTTGCTCGCTTTCGGTTTCGGTAGTGACCATGACGAGCCGCACTTCGTCCCATGCCCGAACCTTTCGCACGGCCTGAATGAACTCCAGGCCATCCATCACTGGCATGTTCCAGTCGACAAGCACGAGCCGAATTTCCGAATTCTCTCGCAGCCTTTCCAGTCCCTCCTGGCCGTGGCCGGCAGCAACGACATCGTACCCCTGTTCGCGGAGAATGTTTCCTACGAGCAAGCGCACTGCCCGTGAGTCGTCGATCACAAGAGCTTGCATCGTTGAATCTTCCCGCCAGGCGTGCCGCGAGCGTCCTTGTCATCTTACGCGAGTTTGGTCACGAGGTTCTGCAATTCGACCGCCATGCGGGCTAATTCTTCGGCAGATGACTTCGTGTTCGCAGCCCCTTCGGTCGTACTTCGGGCGGCATCGGCCACTCCCATGACATTTTGGGCAATCTCGCGGCTCCCCAGGGCGGCTTCGCTGACGTTGCGAGCGATCTCTGCGGTAGTTGCGGTTTGCTCTTCCACGGCGCTGGCGATCGTGCTCTGAATGTCGTTGATCTGGCCGATGATTGTGCCGATCTGGGCAATCGCATCCACCGCGCCTTTGGTATCGGTCTGGATGGCTTCGATCCTGCGGCAGATGTCTTCGGTGGCTTATGCCGTCTGCTTTGCAAGCTCCTTAACATCGATGGCGACTACCTCGAACCCCTTGCCAGCAT
>SXHT01000315.1 GCA_005773095.1 Planctomycetaceae bacterium | reverse complement strand
GATGGGCCCTGGTTACGGCGAGGGGCATTTTCGCCCCGGATCAGTCGTACTGAATCAGGCTGAAGGCCTCATGCGGGGCGATTCTTTCTCGGCCGCCCAAGAACTTAAGTTCAATGGCAAACGCACAACCCACGACCGTTGCACCGGTTTTTTCAACCAGCCGGCAACAGGCATCGATCGTGCCACCGGTTGCCAACAGATCATCGACCAACAGCACGCGCTGCCCTGGCGTCATCCCGTCCACATGCATTTGCAGCGTATCGGTGCCGTATTCCAGGTCGTACTCGAAGGTGTGCGTTTCATAGGGAAGCTTTCCTGGCTTTCGCACCGGCACAAACGATGCGTTCAATTCCAAAGCCAACGGGGCCGCGAAGATGAACCCACGAGCCTCGGCCGCGGCGACCGCATCAATCGGCTGTCCACGGTAGTGGCTGGCCAGTTGATTGATCGCCTCGCGAAACGCCGCTGGCGCAGCCAAGAGCGGCGTTATGTCACGGAACAAGATGCCCGGTTTGGGAAAGTCGTGTATGGTCCTGATGTAATCGGCGAGATTCATGGGCGGGAGTATATCAGACTTCCGCGTAGTGATGAAGCCGCGACCGTGGGTCGCCACGGCCAGGCAGTGTTTTACATTCGGCAGCCTGGTAGGGCCGGCTGTGCCGGCCGTGGATGAGAAAGTTGCGCGAATCCGGCCGGCACAGCCGGCCCTACGGCGGATAACTGCCTGGCCGCGCGGTGGTCGCGGGCACACGCGCTCTACTGCCCCGTTTCCAGGCCGATTGCCAGTTTGCCGAGCGCTTCGGTTTCGATCTGCCGGACGCGTTCGCGGGTCAGCCCCAAGGCCTCACCAATTTCCTTGAGCGTGCGCGGCTCGTTGTCGTCCAAGCCGAACCGCATCCGCAGCACGGTCGCCTCGCGGGGATCCATCGTTTCCAGCATTCGCAGCACCTGGACCAGATTATCACTGTCGACCATTTCCAGGTCCGGGCTCTTAATTCGGTCGTCGGTCACCATCTCGTTCAGCGACCAGCCATTTTCCGGCTGATCGGTCTGCGGCGTGCTGTTGTAGATGCGAATCGCTTTCTTGATGATTGGCAGCTTCTTTTTCTGCAGGCCCAGCACGCGGGCAATCTCTTCCGGAGTGGGTGTCCGGCCCAGTTCTTCGGCCAGTCGGGCGGTTGCCCGCCGCCACTTGCTGAGCAATTCAACCATGTAGGCCGGAATGCGAATCGTCTTGGCCGTGTTGATGAGCGCCCGCTTAATCGATTGCTTGATCCAGTAGCTGGCATACGTGCTGAAGCGGGTGCCAATCCCGGGATCAAAGCCTTCAACGGCGCGCAGCAGACCAAGGTTGCCTTCTTCGATCAGGTCTTGCAGACCGAGGCCCTTGCCGGTGTAACCACGGGCAATGTTTACGACCAGCCGCAGGTTGGCCCGCACCATGCGATCACGGGCTCGGGAGTCACCGCGTCCGATCGCTTCGGCCAATTCCTGTTCGTCGCTGGCCGAAAGCAGCGCGGTTTCGTTGATCTCCCGCAAATAGGTTTCCAAGGGAGTCTGGACCGCGGCGGAAGGTCGGCGTCGTGTGCTCGGCATAGGCGAGTGTGCGGAGGATTGTGGTAGCCGCGTTCCAAGCGCCCCAGGGGCGCGACGCGTTCCATTGCGGCATCTCAACAAAGAGAGCGAGTGACTGAACAGACAAGACTATCGTCGCGGGGGATTGCTTCGCTCCACGCAACGTAAAACCTGCCGCCGTGCGCAGATTGTTTGCGTCGTTAGCGACGTAGCGATGAAAGCGACAAGGCCGGAAAGATCAGCCGGCGGCGCTGGCCGGATGCGTTGCAACCATCACAACTCATGCCACTGTGTGGCGGCGGCTGTCCTGCAGCGGCATTTCACGGCTGCAAGTCGGGAATGCCAATTGCCCGACCATAAGCTGCCACAAGCTGATTGGGTGTCGATTGGTAGGAGTCCTTCAGGCTCTGCTCCCACGTCTTGCCTTGCTTAATGCCGTCGATAAAGTCGGCGTATTTGCGCTTGTCGATGCCGATCAGAAAACCGGTCAGGCTGGAAGCCATGCCGTAATGCACGCCCTGGATCGGGTTGGCCGAGAACAAACCGTTCAAGCTCCGTGAGGCTTGCATGAGCTGAAACGCCTGTTTCTCTTTTCTCTGGACGGTCGTGCTGGTCGGAACCAGCGCCTGGCCGATCCACTCGGCCATGCCTTCGTTGACCCAAGAAGGCATCTCGACCATGGTGCGGTAGCGAAAGACGAAGCCGTGGCTCGTTTCGTGCACGAGCATCTGGCCAAAGTCGTTCGGATCGTGGCCGCGGTAGCACGAGATCACCACCCTGCCCGTCCCAGACTGGTGGCAGAGGCCGTAAACCCCTTCGATCGAACGCACCTGAAAGAACTGGGCCTCGAACGCCTGAAACTGCGACTCCTGCATGAACGCCACGACCAGGCACTTGCCGCGCCAAATGGTGGCGCCTTTTTTGATGCGATACATGCCGCACATCATGTCGTGCATCTTGTCGAGGCTGGTGGCATACGGAATGACCTGATTGCGCGGCATGTTCGAAAGAAACATGAAATCGTGCGTCTCATAAAGTTCCATGCCGGGAATAAGCTGCTTGATTTTGGCGATCATCTGCTCGTGCTCCTTCACGGCAGCGGCATGTTCCTGCGGCGAGAGATTTTCCCACACGGGAACCTTATTCTCGCGGGCCACGGCCAACCATTTGGCATCTTCCTCGGCTGCCGCCCGAGCTTGCTTCGTGGCCGCGGCCTCTTTGCCGGAGCGCCTGTCGGGCTTCGCGGCCTCGTAGACCATTTCGCGATCGATCGAAAGCGAACGTATCGAAGCAAAACTTACGGTGATCGTGCGGCCTTGATTGGCGTCTTGAATCTTGAGCGTTTTGGGCCGGCCTTGGGGATCGCGCGTGACGCTGAGCAACTTGCAGCGCAGGAACGACTTGCCGGTTTTCAGCTCAACGTCCAGCCGTGCCTGCTTGGCTGCTTCGAGTCGTTGGGTAAGCCTTTCTGGCGACGTGTCCTCAGCGGCCGACTGTGCATCGGCGGATTCGGCCGGCTGTGCCTGGACCGCTGCCGTCCGGCAGGCAAGGCAGCAAGCGGCTACCCAAAGGGTTGCCAGAGGTGGAATTTTGAGGTGGGTCATCGGTGCTGCAGGGTGGGACCTGCGCAGCACAGGCCCGCCATCCTTCGGTCCGCTTCACCGATGAACGGGCGCTGCCGCCAACGCGCACATCTACTTGATCAGTGGGCCGCTGCTGTTGCCTACGCCCCCTTTGAGTTCCGTCGGTGGCGCGCCCGGCGAAGCTGAAGCGGCGTCCGTCTCGGCGTCTTCCTCGGCCCAGTCGACGCGCTTGCGCGAGAGACCGATCTTTCGCTCGCCGGCGTCGACGCGCAGCACCTTGACTTCGATCTGGTCGCCGACCTTCACGATCTCCTCGGGATTCTCGACCTTGTGCTCGGCCAGCTCTGAAATATGCAGCAAACCTTCGAGACCGTTTTCCAACCCGATGAATACGCCGAAGTTGGTGATCTTCGTCACGGTGCCCGTCACCAACTGGCCCGGCTGATACTTGCCGGGAATATCGGTCGCCCACGGGTCGTCTTCCATTTGCTTGAACCCCAGGGCGATACGGCGCCGCTGTTGATCGACCGAGAGGACTTTGCACTCAATCTCCTGGCCCTTCTCAACCATCTCGCTGGGATGGCTGATTTTGCGGGTCCACGACATGTCACTGACGTGCAGCAGGCCGTCGATGCCCTCTTCAATTTCGATAAACGCGCCGTAGTTGGTCAGATTACGGACGGTGCCTTTGACGATGGTGCCCGTCGGATAGCGATCGACCACCTTGTCCCAAGGATTGGTCTGGGTCTGCTTCATGCCGAGCGAGATTTCTTGTTTGTCCTTGTTGATGCCCAGCACGACCACTTCGATCTCGTCGTCGATATGCACCAGTTCATTTGGATGACTGATTCGCTTGGTCCAGGACATTTCGCTGATGTGAACCAGCCCCTCAATGCCTTCTTCCAGTTTGACGAAGGCGCCATAGCTCATGACGTTGACCACCGTGCCCTTGAGCACCGTGCCAATCGGGTACTTGCCTTCGACCGCATCCCAGGGGCTGGGCATTTTCTGCTTGAGGCCGAGCGCAATTTTTTCCTTTTCGCGGTCGATGTGCAGAATCATCACCTCGACTTCCTGATCGATCGAGACCATTTCGCTGGGATGACCGATGCGGCCCCAGCTCATGTCGGTGATGTGCAACAAGCCATCGATCCCGCCCAGGTCGACAAACGCGCCGAACTCGGCGATGTTCTTGACCACGCCTTTGCGCAACTGCCCCACTTCCAACGTGCTGAGCAACTGCTGTTTCTTCTCGGCCCGTTCGCTTTCAATGAGCGCCCGGCGGCTGACAACGATGTTGTGCCGCTGGTCGTCGATTTTGAGCACGATGCACTGGATGCTTCGGTCGATATAATCGCCGATGTCGCTCGGCCGACGAATATCCACCTGGCTGGCCGGTAAAAACACGTTGACGCCAATGTCCACCAGCAACCCACCCTTGATCTTCCGCAGCACTTTGCCGGTGACGATGTCTCCCTCGTGAACCTTGTCCATCACCTCTTGCCAGGCGATGGCTTTCGCGGCCTTCTTTTTCGAGAGCGTGATCATGCCGCGCGACTCTTCGGTGCGGCCCATCGCGTCGTCGACGTCTTCGATCAGCACGCGGACGATATCGCCCGGTTTCGGCGGCTCCTCATCGTCATCCCATTCATTGCGGGGAATAATGCCTTCGCTTTTGTAGCCGACATCAACGAGCACAAATTCGCCGTCCGTGCGAAGGATTCGGCCTTCGATAATCTTGTTGACCGTAAGCAGGGCGCTTTCGCCCCATTCGAGCTCTTCGGTCGCGATGCCGCCCATCGCTTCCTCCAAGTCTGCGTCCCAGTCTTGTTTCAAATCAAGCCCGCGAATGAGAATGCGATTGACCATGTGATATTAATGTGCTGTGTTCATCCGCGAAGAACTGCGCGGACCCCAACAGAAGTCAGAGGACTCGCGACGACCGGCCCGCCGCACGGCGGGCACCCTCGGTCCAAGCGAAGAACCCGTCAATTTACCAAACCATGGGCGCCCCAGTAAGGCCTATTGGGAACCATTCCCACGGCCTCAGTGAACCGCCGTAGGGCCGGCTGTGCCGGAGTTGCGTAGGGCCGGCTTTGCCGGCCAGAGTTGAGCGAATTCGCTATGCACGGCTGGCAAGAGCGGCGGCCGGACATGCCGACGGCCGGCACAGCGGGCCCTACCTGTCGCCGAGCGTTCGACGGAGTTGCGTAGGGCCGGCTTTGCCGGCCAGAGTTGAGCGAATTCGCTATACACGGCTGGCAAGATCGGCGGCCGGACATGCCGACGGCCGGCACAGCCGGCCCTACCTGTCGCCGAGCGTTCGACGGAGTTTGGCCGCACGACCTGTACGATCGTTACGACCGCGTGGGAGTTGACGGATCTTCGCACCGCGCCGGTCAGCAAAACTTCTTTGCGTCCGGCCGAGTGCTAGACTTCCCTCGGGAGAATCCGCGCGCACGCGTCTTGCTGATTGGCACTCATGTTTCTCCCAGGCAGATTGCACCGCCCAAGGAATCTCGTTTGGCGAACGGGCAGGTCGACGGCCGAAGAAAGCCGATGCACTCGTGTAGTCGTCGCGCCCCCGCGTGACAAACGTCAGGAAGTACG
Organism: Planctomycetaceae bacterium; assembly: GCA_005773095.1. Lineage (GTDB taxonomy): Bacteria > Planctomycetota > Planctomycetia > Pirellulales > PALSA-1355 > SXHT01. Next base: position 10,738 of record SXHT01000315.1, on the reverse strand, counting down.
ATCGGGCAAGGACGCGCCCTCGCCATTGGTTGGACGCGCGTTATGTTCGATGAGCGAAGTCTGAAACTCGATCTGTTTGCGCTCGGCTTGTTGGCGGCAACGCTGTTTATTGGCCTTTCGCTGGCCTCATACCATCCGGCCGATCCCCCCAGCGTTCTGGTCTACCCGCCGCAAGGCAACACCAGCAACTGGTGCGGCGGCTCGGGAGCCCTTGCCGCGAGCACCCTGTTTCAGGGCTTCGGCATCGGGGCCTATTACATGGTCGTCTCGATGGCCGTGGTCGATGTGTTGCTGCTTGCCAGGCGTAAGGTCAATGATCCCATTTGGCGGGCTATCGGCTGGATGGCGTCGCTGGTGGGCATGACCACGCTGGCTGCGATGGCCGCCAGCCCGCTGTCGCCCGGTCCCGTGATCGGCGCGGGCGGATATTTGGGCGCGACGGGGCGCGGTCTTTTGGAATTGAACTTCGCCAGTGCGGGCGCGTTCATACTGACCAGCGCGGTCACGTTGGGCGGACTGATGATGTGCACCGACTATCTGTTGTTCCGCGCGATCGCGCGATTGTTCAAAGCGCCGCTGGCCGGCGTGAAGCAAGCCGGCGGAGCAATTGCCGCAGCATCCGCCGCCAAGTCCGCCAGGAAGACGGCCAAAAACGACATCGACGGCGGGCCTGCCGACACACGGCTGAATGTTCGCATCGCTGGCAGAGAAGTGAGCAAAGACCCCCGGCCCGTGCCTGCGCCCCCAACGGCGGAAGCGATGCATGAAGTTCCGGCCGATGCCGAACAGGGCGCCGAACCGGAAGCTGGCGCCGTCCAAGGCGATCAGGCAGAGGCGGACGACCCCATCGCGGAAGAAGCCGCGAAGCCAGGTCTTGGCTCGCGATTGGCCACCGCCCTGCGCATCAAAACCCCGCCCAAGAAGTCCGAGCGCGACGAAGTCATCGAGGAACTCAACGCAGCCGTTGTTGCCGAACATGAGGCCGACGACTACGAACTACCGTCGATTGACATGCTCCTGCCGAGTGAATCCGCCTGCACCGACGAGCTGGAGAAGGACGTCCGACGCAAGGCAAAGATCCTGGAAAAGACCTTCCTTGATTTCGGGTTCCGCGTCAAAGTCGTGGAGATCGAGACGGGCCCGGTGATCGCGCAATTCGAGGTGGAGTTGGAAGCCGGACTTCGCCTCTCGAAAATCACCGGTCTGGCCGACGACCTGGCGATTGCGCTGCGTGTGCCCAGTGTCCGCATCGTCGCGCCGATCCCTGGCAAGAACACCGTCGGCATTGAAGTTCCCAACAGCGAACGCCAACTTGTCCGCATCCGCGAGGTCATCGAAGAAAGCTGCACCAAGACCTGTAAAATGCGGATTCCAATCTTCCTTGGCAAAGACGTGTCGGGAAAACCTCTGGTCGTCGACCTGACCACGCTACCACACTTGCTGATTGCCGGCCGCACGGGCACGGGCAAAAGCGTGTGCTTGAACACGCTGATCGTTTCGATCTTGATGACGCGTCGGCCCGACGAAGTGAAAATGCTGATGATCGACCCCAAGATGGTCGAACTGAGCTGCTACAAGAGCCTGCCGCATCTGATGCACCCGGTGGTGACCGACATGCGCAAGGCGGAGGCAATTCTGGCTTGGGCCGTCGAGAAGATGGAAGAACGCTACGCCCTGCTGGCCCGCGCCGGCGTACGGCATATCACCAGCTACAACCAGCTTGGCGAAGAAGAGCTGATGGACCGGCTGCAGCCCGAGACCGACGATGACCGAAAAAATATTCCCACGCATTTGCCGTTCATCGTGATCGTGGCCGACGAGATGGCCGACTTGATGATGACCTCCGCCAAGGAAGTTGAACAGCACATTATTCGTCTCGCCCAAAAGAGCCGCGCGGTTGGCATTCACCTGGTGCTGGCCACGCAAAAACCAACCGTGGATGTGATCACCGGTCTGATTAAATCGAACCTGCCGGCCCGCATCGCGTTCCAAGTGGCCAGCCGCACCGATAGCCGCGTGGTGCTCGACGAAATGGGGGCCGATAAGTTGCTGGGCAACGGTGATTTGCTGTTTTTGTGGCCCGGCACGAGCATGCTGCTTCGCGGCCAAGGCACGTACGTCAGCGATGACGAAATCAACGCCGTGGTGGCCCACGTCAGCCAGAACGAACAGCAATTCGTCACCGAACTGGTGCAGCTCAAGGCGAAAGAGCCGGATGGCGAGGCGAGTGGCGGCAAACTACCCAACCGCGATGAGCTGTACGAGGGCGCGGTTGACGTGGTTGTTCGCGAGCGTCGCGGCAGCGTGTCGCTCTTGCAACGGGCATTGGGCATCGGCTACGGCCGTGCGGCCCGACTGATCGACTACATGGCCGAGGACGGCATCGTCGGGCCGTACAACGGTTCCAATGCCCGTGAAGTGTTAATGACTCCGGAGCAATGGTCCGTGATGCAAAACGGAGGCGAGGCCCCCGTCGCAGCACCGGCGCCCGCACCCCGCTCGCATCGAATTCAGGTGGCGCCCAAGTCCCCGCCGCGCGTGCTGGATGACGAGCTGGAAAGCGAGTTGCAAGACGAGCTTTCCGACGAGGACGTCTCGGAAGAAGACGAGCAATCGCCGTTCGACGCCACAGCAGAGGAAGCCCACCGCGAGGAGTATCGCGACGCGGTGTAGGCCAGGTAGGCTCTCCGAACAGGGTGCTCTCCGGGCCGGGGACTTTCCGAGGCGGGGCGTTGCAACACCGGCGCCGTTGAAATTCACGGGCCGGAGACGGGCACCTTTTGCCGGCGAATTTGCGCGAGGTGCATCGTCCTGGTGGCTGGTTGGCCAAAGTGGTTCCCGGGAAAATGTGCCTGCCCCACCTCAATTGGCCCGAAAACGGTTGCGGCCGCGTCGCGCCGCTGCCAGCCTTCGCGCGGCGCTTTACATGCGTCCGCGCAGCTCAGCCACCAATCGTTCTGCCAATCCGCCCGACTTGTGGGCGCTGCGGGCAAATTGTCGCCATGCCCGCTGGTGGTGGCGCAAGGCCACAAATGCGACACGGTGAAAACGAACTTTGTCCACGTCGATGACGAAGAGCCGTCCGGCTTCGCCGACAATGAAATTCTTCAGGTTGGAGTCTGCGAGACTGACCCGCATATCTCTCAGCCGACACCAGAATTCGACAAGCTGGTCGCGGATTGCTTCGACCAGGGGACGTCCGCTTTCTTCGTCACCACCGAGAAATGATCGCAGGGTTTGGCCTTCGAGATAGGGATACATCAGGTACGAGTCACCTCGAAATGGTCCGCAGCGGTTTTCGACACAGGCCACCGGCCGTGGCGTGGCGATGCCGGCGTCCGCAAGTTTCTGCGCTGCCAGCCAGGTGGATCGAGCGCGCGACCTCACGATATTCTGTTTGAGCGCGTGACGAAGGGTCGGCTCGACGTAGTGCTTGACCACAAAATGCTGGTTCCGCCAGCGAAGCCGAACCGTGCTCCGAGCGCCGACCTTCCGCAACGTCTCGCCTTGGGTAATCACCGAATGCGGCGCTCGCCAGAGGGCTTCCGCAAGGTCGTCGGGCAGGCTGACGCAGAGGTAGGCAACGCGCGACCAGCTTCTGCGCGTTTGCAAATCGCCTGAGGCAAGCGACGGAGACAGGCACATTTTCCCGGGAACCACGTTGGACAACCTCCTGACCGAACGGTGCGCCTCTCGCGAATTCGCCGGGAAAATGAGCCAGTCCCCGGCCCGTGAACGGTTACCCTTCGCGTAGTCCGATGCGTCTCTATTCGCCTTGGGAAAGCATGCTTCTTGAGCGATTTTTCCGGTTATGGGGGGCGGCGCGTTTATATCGGCCCTGCGGGCCTATCCGGCTCAGTTGACATGATGCTGTAACCTGCGTACCTTTGCAGAATTGGGAAATTGAAAGGCTTGGTACATGTTGGCTAGCTCCGTGGTTCGCCCGATCGTCTGCGCCGTCGACTGCCAGGAGGAAGGTCGAATTATGATGGCTGTTTTTCCACGGCCTTAGCGGCGCACAAGCGGTCTTCCACCGAAAACTTGCAGCCCTGAGGCCCGAAGGCTTCAGGGTTTTTTTATTGCTTCAAGCCCCGGAGATGGTGATCCTTGGGCTTCATGGAAAGTGCGAGTCATGCGACACATACAGATTTACGACACCACGCTTCGCGACGGCAGCCAGGGGGAAGGCGTGACCTTTTCGCTCGAAGATAAGCTGCTCATCAGCGAGCGGCTGGATAGCCTGGGCTTCGATTTCATCGAGGGGGGGTATCCACTTTCGAATGCGAAGGACTACCAGTACTTTCAGCGCGTCAAAGCGATGAAGCTGAGGCACGCCAGGCTGTGCGCCTTCGGCATGACCCGCCGCCGCGGGCTGCGCTGCGAAGAGGACCCGGGCATGAAGGCACTGCTGGAATCCGGGGCGAGTGTGATCACGATCGTCGGCAAGACGCACGATTTTCACGTGACGGAAGTGCTGCGAGTTTCACTCGAAGAAAACCTGGCCATGATCGCTGAATCGGTTCGCTACCTGCGCGAGCAGGGACGCGAGGTGCTTTACGATGCCGAGCATTTCTTCGACGGCTGGAAGGCGAATCCCGGGTACGCCGCCAGATCGATTCGGGCCGCCGCGGAAGCGGGAGCGATGCTGATCGCCCTCTGCGATACGAATGGTGGTTCACTGCCCGAGGAAATATCGGCACTCACGGCAGAGGCGATTACTGCGCTTGTGGATGTGCCGGTGGGCATTCACGTACACAACGACTGCGAGCTGGCGGTCGCGAATTCGCTGGCGGCGGTCGATGCCGGCGCGGATCAGGTGCAGGGCACGGTGAACGGCTTCGGAGAGCGCTGCGGCAATGTCGACTTGATTCCCGTGATCGCGAACCTTGCGATCAAGAAGAAGGGCTACAAGGTGCTTGGCGGCAACGGCGTGACGCACCTCACGGAGTTGTCGCGGTTCATGTACGAAACCGCCAACCTGCGATTTCGCGACAATCAACCGTTCGTTGGCTCAAGCGCTTTTGCGCACAAGGGAGGGATGCACGTGCACGCGGTCGCCAGAGCCACAAGCAGCTACGAGCACATCAACCCAGCCCTTGTGGGCAACGAACGCCGCATCCTGGTGAGCGAGCTCTCGGGCCGGTCGAACATCGCAGCGCTGACCGCCGGGCACAATCTGCCCAACGATCCCAAACTGATGGAAAGAATTCTCGCACGGGTCGTTGAATTGGAGAGTCAGGGATATCAGTTCGAGGCGGCCCAAGGTTCCTTTGATCTGCTGGTCCGGCGCGTGGCAAACATGTTTACGCCGCACTTTGAGCTGGTCACTTATCACGTCAGCATCGAGCGAGAACGATCGGGCGAACTATCGACGGAGGCCACGGTGAAGCTGCGCGTCGGCGATCATGAGCGGCATGAAGTGGCCGATGGCGACGGCCCGGTGAATGCCCTCGACGCGGCCCTGCGAAAGGCCCTGCACGATGCCTTTATGAACCTCGCCGACATGCAGCTCGTCGATTACAAGGTGCGAGTCATCAACAGCGAAGCCGGCACCGCGGCAGGCGTCCGCGTGACGATCGAAAGCCGCGACCAGCACGAAGTCTGGGGCACGGTCGGCGTGAGTGAAAACGTGATCGAAGCAAGCTGGATCGCGCTTTCCGACAGCTTCGAATACAAGCTCTGGAAGGACGAGCGTTACGCCGTTAAATAGCTGCGGGCGGGCCCACCCGCAGCTATCCGCGGCAATCACGTCTGTCCGACATGGCTGTTGACCAACATGCCTCTTGCGCCGTTAAATACTTCGCATGATCGACCTTCCCAAAACCTACGACCACCGACAGGCCCAATCGCGCTGCTATCCGTTTTGGCTCGAAAAGGGTTACTTTCACAGCGAGCCAGATCCAAAACGCAAGCCGTTCACGATTGTCATCCCGCCGCCAAACGTAACAGGCGCCCTGCACCTCGGCCATGCCCTCAACAACACGCTGCAAGACACGCTGGTTCGCTGGAAACGGATGCAAGGCTTCAACGTGCTCTGGATGCCCGGCACCGATCACGCGGGCATCGCCACGCAAGCGGTCGTGGAAAAACGGCTGCGCGAAGATGAGCAGCTTACGCGGCACGATCTGGGCCGGGAGAGGCTTGTCGAACGCATCTGGCAATGGAAAGACGACTACAACCAACGCATCCTCGGCCAGTTGCAGCAGATGGGTTGTAGCTGCGACTGGCAACGTACGCGATTTACGCTCGACGACCAGTGTGCCCGGGCGGTGCGACAGACGTTCTTTCGGATGTTTCAGGGCGGGCTGATCTATCGCGGCAAACGGCTGGTGAATTGGGACACGTTCTTGCAAACCGCGGTCAGCGACGATGAGCTGTTCCACGAAACGATCGCGGGAAAGTTCTGGCACTTCCGCTATCCGGTCATCAATCCCCGGCCCGGTGAACCGACACATGTGACGATCGCCACCACGCGGCCCGAGACGATGCTGGGCGATAGCGCGGTGGCCGTGCATCCCAACCCAGCCGCCGCGCTCGACCAGGCCGAGCAGGAATTACGGGTGAAGCTCGCCGCGGCGGCCGCGAAAGACAAGCCGAACCTTCAGACGCAGATCGATGATTTGGCCGAGCGTCGGCGTTTGTTGCTGCCGACCCTGCTGGTGCTGCGTGCGATGGCGAAGGACGGACGGCAGTTGATGTTGCCCCTATTGAATCGGCCCATTCCACTGGTGGCCGACGCATGGGCCAGGCCGGAACTCGGCAGCGGATGCGTGAAAATCACGCCGGCCCACGATTCCAACGATTACGAAGTGGGCAAGCGGCAATCACTGCCGATGATCAATATTTTGAATCCCGACGGTACGCTGAACGCGAACGCGGGCCCTTACGAGAAGCTCAGCGTGGCCAAGGCGCGGGTCCGCGTGGTGGCCGATCTGGAATCGCTGGGACTCTTGGAGAAAACGGAAGACCGCGAAATTGAACTTGCCCACTCCGACCGCAGCAAGACGCCGATCGAGCCCTATCTCGCCGATCAATGGTTCGTGAAGATGGACCAGCTTGCGCAATCGGCGATGGACGCCGTAACCGACGGCCGCGTGCAGATTTTCCCGGCGCGCTATGCCAAGAGCTACCTCGATTGGCTCGGCGAGAAACGTGACTGGCCCGTGAGCAGGCAGTTGTGGTGGGGGCATCGGATTCCCGTCTGGCACGCAACGGAGAGCACCTCGGAAGCGGCACGTGGCCGGGTTCATGCTTTGGTGCAGGCGTTTCCAGGCAAAATCGCCGCACATCCCTCCACGAGCTTGCCAGCACCGCAAAGCGATGCAAGGCTCGCGGATCTTGTCACGTACGGACGGGTGGCTCTGAGCGATGACAGCCAGGCGATTCAACGCGAACTGGAATCCCTCGGATACGTTCAGGATGCCGACGTGTTGGACACCTGGTTCAGCAGCGCACTTTGGCCGCACAGCACGCTGGGCTGGCCGGAGGAGACGCCGGAACTGAAATACTATTATCCCACCAGCACGCTCATCACCGGCCGTGACATTATCACGCTCTGGGTGGCGCGGATGGTGCTGACGGGACTCTACAACGTAGGCGTTGTGCCGTTCCATGAGGTATTCATCCATCCGAAGATACTCGATGGTTACGGCGAGACGATGTCGAAGTCGAAAGGCAACGGCGTGGACCCGCTGGATGTGATCGACAAGTTCGGGGCCGACTCGTTGCGGTTTGGCCTGGCCTACATGGCGACCGAAACGCAGGACGTGCGGATGCCGGTGGAGTTTGAGTGCCCGCACTGCCAAACGCTGATCGAGCAGACCAGGAAGAACCGCGTGCAGCCGCGCGTGGAATGCAAGAAGTGCGGCAAGGCGTTCAGCACGCAATGGGCCACCAGGCCGGAAGATAAACTCTTGCCGCGCGGGGCGGTGGTCAGCGAACGGTTTGAATTGGGGCGCAATTTCTGCAACAAGTTGTGGAATGCGTCGCGGTTCGTGCTCATGAACCTGGAAGGTTACACGCCGGAGACAGTCCAGGACGCAGACCTGACGTTGGAAGACCGCTGGCTGCTGAGCCGCTTGAGCACGGTTTCGCAGCAGGTCACCGACGCGCTTGGTAAGTATCTGTTCGCTGAGGCGGCTCGCGTGCTTTACGACTTTGCGTGGAATGAGTTCTGCAGCTTTTATGTGGAGATGGCCAAGCCGCGCTTGCAGGATGCGGCACAGCGCCCGACGGCGCAACGCGTGCTCGCGCACTCGCTGGATGGGCTGCTGCGATTGCTGCACCCGATGATTCCGTTCATCACGGAAGAAGTCTGGCAGTTGCTGGCCAGGATCGCACCGGAGCGTGGCCTGGCTAAACCGCAAGCGGCTGTTGAGAGCATCATGGTGGCATCCTGGCCCCAACCCGAGGCCCCGCGACTGGATCCTGAGATCGAAGCGAGATTTGCGCGGTTTCAGGAGCTCATCGGCGGGTTGCGGGAAATCCGCTCGCGGCAGAACATTCCTCCGCGCGAAACTATTCACTTTGTGGCCCGTTGCGACGCGGCCACAAAAGCGCTCTTGGCGCCGATGGAACCCTACTTTGCGTCGATGGCCGGGGCCCAAGCCGACGGCTGGGGTCCGCAGGCGGTTTTTCCGGCAAACGGGGCGACGTTTTCTGGTCACGGGATCGATGTGTCGGTGGATCTTGCCGATTTTTTGGACATTGCGGCCGAGATTGCTCGGCTTAGCAAGGAGCTCGCCCGTATTCAAGGCGCCATGCATGGCAAAATGCAACAGCTCGGCAACGAAAAGTTTATGGAGCGCGCCCCCGCGGACGTAATCGCCAAGGAAAAGGGGGCGTTAGCGCAGCTTCGAGAGCAGGAAAGCTCAATCCAGGCGGCTCTCCAGGAACTGCTTGCAAAAACCTGACCGAGACTAGCGTCGCGCGGCTGCCGGGTTTTATAATTCGAGATGCGACAATGCACTTCTCGAATGAAGAGGGCTCCGTATGCCGGTTCACATGGAGTTATCGCGGATCATCATCAGCGAGATCAACGATCAGCAGGTGATCTATCTGAAGGAAGTCGAGGGGAACCGCACGTTCCCCATTCTGATCGGCATCTTCGAGGCCACCAGCATCGACCGCCGCGTGAAGCACTATCAGTCGCCACGACCGCTGACACACGACTTGCTGGTGAACATCGTCGACAGCATGGGGGGCGAGCTGCAAGACGTGGTGATCAGCGAGCTGCGCGAGCACACGTACTTCGCCAAGCTGCGCGTACGCAAGGATGGCGAGCTGATCGAGATCGACAGCCGTCCCAGCGACGCCATCGCCGTGGCCGTCACCTGCGATCCCGCCCTGCCGATTTACGTCAGTGAAGACGTGCTGACCGATGTGCTTGGCGATAAAGAGTGACTTTCCATAACGCCGCGACCATGGGTCGTGCCGGCAGGACCAACGCTCACGGCTTTATGCACGCGCACCTCATCGCATCGCATCGGCAAACGCCTGTTGCAATCCTGCCAAGGCTTCGTCGCCGCGCTTGCCGTCGACCACCACGTTGACCCGCACTTCGCTGGTGTTAATCATGGCCACGTTGATTCCCAGCTTCGAGAGGCAGTCGAATGCGCGGATCGCCACCTCGGTATGGCTTCTCATGCCGATGCCGCTGATCGAGAGCTTGGCGACCTGGGGACTGCTCGAAACGGGACCGCATTGCTTCGCATCGGCGATTTTCGCAAGTAGCGCAAGACAGGCCGCTGCCTGATTGCTCGGCACGGTGAAGCTCAGCGTTGCACGGCCGTCGTGGCCGGCGCTTTGGATGATCATGTCGACAAAGATGCCGGCCTCGGCCACGGCCTCAAAAATCGCCGCGGCGATGCCCGGCTGATCGGCCACGTTGGTGATCGTCATGCGGGCTTGCGTATCGTCGAGTGTGATCTCGTCGATGGTCAGGCCTTCCATTCGCTGCAGCCGGTCGACCACCGCCACGACGTCGCTCTTGCGATGGCGACTTCTGGTGTAATCGAGTTCCGATATTGCGCCGGCTGGCGCCTTGTCGAGTCCAAACGCCTGATGGACGGCCCGCAATCCCGGCAGACCATCATGCTTGGAAACAAGCACCGAGATTTTGATTTCGCTGGTGGTGATCATCTGAATGTTGACCCCCGCGTCGGCCAAGGCGCGAAAAAACTTTCGGGCAACGCCCGTTTGTTTCGCCATCCCCAGACCGACCACGGAGACCTTTCCCACGTTGTCGTCCTGCGTGACGCCATGGGCGCCAAGCTCCTGGGCCGCTGCATCGAGCGCTTGCAGGGCCGCGGGCAGTTCGTCGCGCGGCACCGTGAACGAAATATCCGCCAGCCCGTGATCCCCCACTATTAGCACTATCATGTCGACGGAAATCGTGCGATTTGCCAGCTTGCTGAAAATCGCCAGACTCGTGCCCGGGCGGTCGGGTACGCCGCTGATGGTGACACGCGCCTCGTTTTTCACCAAGGCTGCGCCACCCACAGGCATATCGGCGGCCTCCGGATCTCCCTCGATCATTGTGCCTGGCACGTCGCTGAAACTGGATCGCACATGCACGGGCACCGCGAATTTCTTGGCGAATTCGATCGAGCGATTGTGCATCACGCCGGCGCCCAGGCTGGCAAGTTCCAGCATTTCGTCATAGCTGATCCGCGGAACCCGACGCGCCTCGGGCAAAAGTCGGGGATCGGTCGTGTAGACGCCATCCACATCGGTGTAG
>SXHT01000314.1 GCA_005773095.1 Planctomycetaceae bacterium | reverse complement strand
GCAAGTTGGCCGACCGCCGCATCTGGCCGGCAATCGACATCAGCCAGTCGGGCACCCGACGCGAAGAGAAGCTGCTCGATCCTGATACGCTGCACGCTGTAACGATGCTGCGTCGGACGCTGTCGAGCATGCATCACGTCGACGCGATGGAGCAGCTTACCAAGCAGCTTGCCAAGTTCAAATCGAACAAAGAGTTCATCAAGCTGATCGCGGGCTCACGGCAGGACGACTGAGCGGAATCATGTGCGACCGAGACTCCACCCCACCGGGCTCTTCCCGGTGGCTACCTTCGGCCGGCCCTCCGGGCCTGCAGCGCACCGCATCGCCAGCCCGCTAAAGACCCCACTCTGGCTTCACAGGACGGTTACGACTCGCAACGGGTTCCCAGTCCGCCGAGCAGCTTGTTTCGAAACAATGCCGCTCAAAGCGGCTTTCGATGCTTTTCCAGCGTCACGGTGTTGCCGCGGTCGTTGTAGTCGACTCGCGTCATGTAGCAGCGCATCAGCAGCAGGCCGCGGCCGTGCGGCAGTTGGATGTGTTCGTCGTCCGTACAGTCGGGAACGGCGTTGGGGTCGAAACCCTGACCTTCATCGGCAATGCTGATCCAGAACGTATCGGCAGAGAGTTTGCACGAGATGCTGACTTGCTTCCGGCAGTCAAGCCGGTTGCCATGTTTGATCGCATTGACAACGGCCTCTTCCAGCGCCAAGTGGACTCCAAAGATGTCTTGGCTGGTCCAGTGCGCGGCCTCAAGCCGCGCGAGCACTTCGCGGATGAATTGGTGGCCCGCTTCGATGCTGCTGGGCAACGTCTGATCGCTCACCCAGGTCCAAGGGGAATTCGTCATGCCGTCTGTTCCGTAACCGACTTCTAAGCTGCCAGACAGACTTGCCTGCGAGCGGGGCTGCCTCTTGCCCAACACGTCGCTGGCTAGAAACTTGCGAGCGCATCGGCCTCGTCGTCGCGAATGTCAAACAGCTTGTGCAGCTTCGTGATGTGGAAGACTTCCAAAATTTCAGCGCGAATATTAGTGAGCTTGAGCTTGCCGGTGTGGGCTTTCACTTTTTTATCGAGGGTGATCAGCTTGCCGAGGGCGGCACTCGACAGGAACTCGACCGATGAGAAGTTGAGCAGCAGCTTCTTGCGCCCATACTCTTCAATCAATTGAAACAATTCCTGCCCCAGCTCCTGGATGCTGGTTTCGTCCAAAATGCGGCGGTCCCTAAATCGGACCACGGTTACATCACCAACTTCGGAGACATCCAAACGACGATGAGCGGCCATCAAATTCCTCTCCAAAAACGCTCCCTGCAAGACGTAACTTACCGACTTGCTAAAATAAGAGCCTCAAGTATCGACGCGCCAGTGGGGGGTGTCAAGCTGGGGGAGCTTGGAGCCGCGGCCGATCAGGTTTTACATTCGGCAACCTGGTAGGGCCGGCTTTGCCGGCCGTGGATGGGAAAGTCACGCGATTCCGGCCGGCACAGCCGGCCCTACAGCGGATAACGAAATGGCCGTGCGCTTGGAACTTGGAATGCGGAATTCGAAACTCCGGGTTCCGCGCTCAAAGCGGTTTTTCGCCAGGCTTTGCCGGCGCCGACGGCTTGGTCTTAAGAATCGCCCGCGTCACCAGAATGTAGTTATTGCCTTTGAACTCGGTGACGCTTCCGGTCACGAGCCACTCCATCGGCCTGGGATCTTCGCCGATGACCGTGGCGACGCGCTCGAGGGTTTGGTTTTCCAGCCCACCCAATCGCCCCGAACCGTCGGCGGGGTAAAACGTTGCCCGATCGCCCGTAAGCTTGAACGATCCCGGAACGTCCAGCAGCTCCGTTCCTTCACGCAGCCGGTCTTTGGGCCGGTTGGCGAGATTTGCCGGAATATCGTCCGCTTCTTGCGTAGCGCCAATCACCAGTACGCTGCTGACCAGCCCGTAGGCCACGGCAGCCAACAGCACGACCGACAAACAAGTTACTTCGACCTGGCGTCGGGTTCTCACGGAAGTTGCCTCCGATGGCAATGGTGGGATACCTCATCCCTGCTTATCGACCAATCCTCGCCGCTTTCCAGTGCCGCAAATTGGCAACATCCGTGATCCATGGCAACATTGCGGACAACGGACGGCGGCTGGGCTGAAATGAACTTCTTGCCGTAAAGCGTTGCTCATCTTTCATCGCTACCCGCCCGGTTTCTTCATCGCCAGGCTGTGCAGGATGAGCACCGCGCCGACGGAGATCATCGCGAAGCCCAACCAGGGCGGCGGCTTGATCGACTTGCGCGGCGTCGGGCCGACGCTGGCCAGAAAGTTGGGAAAGTCCCCCGAGTCTGCCACGGCACGAGACCGCTCGGCAAGAATCTTACTGGCCTTCTCGTTGATCACCAGGGTATCGACGAGGCGAAACTGGATGCCCAGAAAGAGCACGATCAGCCCGATCATGAACCAACTATTGCGATTCATTTCCATGGTCGCACCTCGTAATGCAGCGGGCACGCTTTGTGTGCCGTGGGAAAATACAGCTTTTCAGCAGTTCAGCGACGGCAAACGGAGCGTGCTGCCTGCGTAATTCGCTGTATCTGGTATCGAGCGACCAGGCCATGCGACTTCAGACCGTCATTCGGGCTGCGGCTTGTGCGGCTGGCGAAGTGATGGCGCAGCATTCCCAACGCCACGAACGTACCCCCTTTGACGGATATGACGGGTTGAACTAAACCGCTTCGCGGTGACCGTGCTGAGGTCACCTTCTCGCGCGCGAAGCAGAGTCCGACAGTGCGGGTCGTGCCGGTTGTAGGGACTTGCGCGCCGCTGGTTGCCCAATCAGGATGAAGAGATCGAGCGCCCT
>SXHT01000313.1 GCA_005773095.1 Planctomycetaceae bacterium | reverse complement strand
GATGTTGCGCGGGCAGATGTCGCGATGGATGAATTTCAAGCGATGAATCTCAGCCAGTGCCTCCGCGGTTTGGCGGATAATCGTCACACGGTTGCCGTTGAGCAGGGGACTCTTTGCCACGAGCATCGAGTTGAGCCCCGGCCCGTCCAGGTATTCCATCACAAGGAACTGCTCGCCGCTGGTCGTCAGACCATGCTCAATCGTCTTCACAATGTGAGGATGCACAAGTTTGATCGCGATTTCTCCTTCGCACGGTTTGTTGAGGCCGCGAAATCGCTGCTCGAAGGCATGGGTCTTCTCAACATTTAGAATCTTGAGTCCGATCACAGTATCGTTAAGACGATCTCGAGCCATGTAGAACTTGGACATCGTGCCGGAAATCGCCTCTTTGAGCAGCTCGAAGCGGTGGCGAATATCGACGCGGCCCGAGCCCTGGAAGAGCGACCGGAAGTTGGAGAGCAGGCTCATGTTGGTCAGCAGGCAGCAGTTAGCGCATGCCAGGCACGATGGTTGGTTGGCTCTCCGACGCGAGCGATATCACCAGTCTATCACCGGACACGCGGTGGGCTCAATCACTCCAGCCGACGGTCGCCGCCTGCCTGCTACTTACCGCAGTAGTCGATCGAGCGGGCGATTTCGCTCTTTAGATCGGCGCGGCGAACGATCCGGTCGATGTAGCCGTGTTCGAGCAGGAACTCACTGGTTTGGAAACCCTTGGGCAACTCGATGCGGATCGTGGCCTGAATGGTGCGTGGACCGGCGAAGCCGATCAGCGCCCGCGGTTCAGCAAAGGTTAGATCACCTAGCGCGGCAAAGCTTGCGGCGACGCCCCCCATCGTCGGATTGGTCAACACCGAGATGAAGAGTCCGCCGGCCTGATCGTATCGAGCCAGCGCGGCCGAGACTTTGGCCATTTGCATCAACGACAAAATGCCTTCGTGCATCCGAGCGCCGCCGCCGGAAGCGCTGATGATAATCAGCGGCAATTTATGTTCGGTGGCGCGTTCAATGCTGCGCGTCAGTTTTTCGCCCACCACCGAACCCATACTGCCCATGATGAACGCGGAATCGGTAATCGCGATGGCCACGCGGCGCGCGCGAATCATCCCTTCGCCCACTAACGCCGCGTCGCGCAACCCGGTTCGTTCTTGTTCGGCGATTAAGCGATCGCGATAAGGCCTCTTGTCTTCAAAATTCAGCGGATCCGTCGGCGTCAGTTCGGCGTCCCACTCTTCGAAGGTGCCGTCGTCGAGCACCTGGTGTATCCGCTCGCGCGCCGAGACGTAAAAGTGATAATCGCACTCTGGGCAGACGCCCAGTTTGGCTTCCGCCTCCTTGCGGAAGATCGTCGCCTGGCAGCCTGGACAGCGTACCCACAATCCTTCCGGGACACCGCGTTTGGGACGCTTCATGCCGGATTGCGGAGTCGTCGTGGCTTGATCGGTTGTTGACATCGTTCACACTTGGACTGCGGATCGAAGGCCGACAGCTTGTGCGTTGGGCGCCCCGTGTTCCCCGCTTCGGGCCGTTCGCGGCTCCGCACAGCCGTTCCCGGAGAGGCGCCACTGTCACGATTCTAACGCAACCGGAGCCGGAATGCTGCCCGGATTTGCTCCGTTTTGGTGATGATTCTCCCGACCGTTCTGGTGGCCATGGGTGGGTGCATGCCCACGTGCGGCCGTTTTCTCCTGGCTCACGAGCATCGGCGAGCGAAGGTTTTGTCCCACGACTTCCCAGGCAGCCCCCTGGGGATTGGCCTTCCAGTCGTCGGCCGTGTCGCAGTGGGCGACGATACAGTGGATCATGCTTGCCAAGGGTTCGGCGGCGACGATACCAATGA
Source organism: Planctomycetaceae bacterium (assembly GCA_005773095.1). GTDB lineage: Bacteria > Planctomycetota > Planctomycetia > Pirellulales > PALSA-1355 > SXHT01. The sequence goes on along the minus strand of SXHT01000313.1, from coordinate 8,553 downwards.
TTCCCTCGCGATGTTTCTTCTGCAGCTTGACCAGCGCAGCTTCGACCCGGTCGCGGCAGTCGGCGAACAATTCACCTTCAGGCGGGCAGACCATTTCCGGACGTTCTTGCCATTGGCGGAACACCTTGGGTTGTTTGCGCCTGACCTCTTCGACTTGCATTCCCTGCCAAAGACCGTGATTCAAGTTTTGCAGTGTTTCGAGCTGCCTGGCTTTGATGCCCAATCCGGCGGCGATTGCGCTGGCAGTTTGCCAGGAAGCCTTGCACGAAGAGGAGTACACCACGCTCAGTCCCAAGGGCTTGAGCTCGCCGATACTTTGTTGCACCTCGCGTTTCCCCTGTTCCGTCAGCGGGATATCAAGGTTGCCCTGGATTCGACCCTGCTCGTCATACTCCGACGTGCCAGGACGTATCAGAACGAATTGGACCATAGTCCGTTATTTGTTTCCTCCTAAACGTGGGCCAACTGGCTGAGTTGCCGGAAGCTCGATGAGTAATCATCGGCGCCAAACATGGCCGACCCGACGACAAACATGCGAGCACCCGCCTCGGCGCAGCTCTTGATGGTAAATTCGTTGACGCCGCCATCGACTTCGAGCAGCACCCGAGACGGGGCAATCTCGCGAAGCCTGCGGAGTTTTTCCAGTGCGACCGGTTGAAATTTCTGGCCGCCAAAACCGGGCTGCACACTCATCACCAGCAGCAGATCGCAGGCGTCCAAAACACCCGTTATATCGTCCAGCGGAGTGCCTGGATTAATCGCCAGACCCGCCATGGCTCGCAGCGAGCGAATCCGCTCCAACAGCGGCCGTGGATCGGGTACCGCCTCAATGTGAATGGTCAGGCTGTCGGCCCCCGCATTGCGAAAGTCGTCAATGTACCGCTGTGGCTCGGAGATCATCAGATGGCAGTCGAGCGGCAAGTCGGTCGCCCGGCGGCAGGCTTCGACGATGCCCGGGCCATACGTGAGGTTGGGCACAAAATGGCCGTCCATCACGTCCAAATGCAGGGCTTTAACGCCAGCTTGCTCCAAGCGGCGGATCTCATCGGCTAAATTGCCAAAATCACAGAGTAACAGCGACGGCAACACGACCGGAGCAGCCGCGGCCAATTCCGCAAGCAAAACGTTGGGCGACGATGCACGAACCGAAGTGTGAATCACGTAAGCCGCCGCCACCCAGAAAATTGATGGAGCCTGCCGCTCGATGGAGCCGCCGGCTGGCCGGGAAGACCATCCGTGATCCTGCCGGAATGTCGAAAAGTCACGTCTCGAAACTCGCTTGGAACGACGAAGTTACCAACCGACCAACCACTGATCTTAGCCGGTGACAATAATCGTGTCTGCGCGTTGACCTGGGAGAATTGTCTAAGATATTTCGGGCAAACGAGTTGCGGCTATTCGCTAAATGGCAGTGCCGCTCGATTCCGAGGTGGCAGCATCGTCGCTTCGGGGTAGCTCGTCGAGACTTTGCAAGCCAAAGAGCTGCAGAAAACGAGGCGTCGTGCGATAGCGGCCTCGGCGGAAGTCCGGATCGGAACGGTCGAGCTGCAGAAGTTCTCGGCGGACAAGTTGATTGAGAATCGCGCCGCTGGAAGTGCCGCGACTGAGCTTCACATCGTCGGCTGACAGCGGTTGGCTGTAGGCCACCAGCGACAGCACCTCGATGGCTGCCTGGGACAAACGAGCTTGCCGGGCCTTTCCGTAGAACCGGTCGCGGACTCGCTGGAACTCCGTCCGCAGTGCCAGTCGATAGCCGGCCCCTTCAGAAATGATTTCGTAAGGACAACCTTGGTCCTGATAGGACTGATTCAAAGATACGACAAGCTGGTCGATCTCGGCGGGGCGCACGCCACGCATCAGCGAGGCCACCTGCCCGCTCGTGAGCGGTTCGTTGGTCGGGCTGCCGACGAACAACATCGCCTCAAGAATGGTGCGCGGCGAAACTTCGCAGACGGCATCGGATGCGTGATCCGATTGCGTCTGGTTCTCGGCCGGCTCAAGCCCTGCATCGTGAAAAGCGTCCCCCGGGCCCTGGGGGGCCGCGTAGGGGTCGTCTCCGGTCGAGAGCATTTCGGCGAAAGTGGCCGACAACTGATCGAGCGACAGGCCGGCATCCTCCGCCGGCTTACCAATCGCTTGCAGGCCGAGCGAATTCTGCGGTAACGGTTTAGGCGATGCTCTTTTCAAGATTCAATGATAAGCCGCATGATGGTGCCACTTCGCGCGACAGAAAATGGGGGCTCCAATCTGAGGATTGCAATTGGCGCTTCGATTGAAGCATTCGGCAGCGCTAGCGTGCCTCGGCCAATTCTTCGAGTCCCTTTTCCTATTTCAGCTTCACGAGTCCAGCCCGCGGGGCGCTGGTAATCTTACCATACCAATGCCCTTCCCGCAGCATGAGCAGGTCACAATCCACGGCCAACCACCCAAAAGAACGACACACCTTTCCTGAATTCGCCGGGAAGAGAATGATCTGGTCCCCGGCTGGCGAAGCCCGCGAACGGTTACCCTAAGCGGTCTGGCGTCGGAACCCGGAGTTCCTCTAGTATCTTGCGACGATTGACGCCCTCAACGCGAAAGAACCGAAGGCGACTCAGGGGAGCCTGAAAGCGCAGGCACGACAGGTCGCATGCTGGCGCATTGGCAGTACCGACAGAGTGACCGCTTATTTTCCAAGCGAGGGGGATAGTCGCATTTTCGCGGGAAGCACGTTGGGCAACCCGCCAGCAGGACGATGCACCACTCTCGAATTCGCCGGGAAAATGCGTGAGTCCCCGGCCCATGAACGATTACTCGACACGCATAATTCTGAAGCCAGTTAACGCGGAGCAATTCTGATGGGCGATGTCAACCAGAAGCTGTACCTGGAGAAATTCCAACCCACCGTCGACGGTCCCATATTAGAAGTCGGCAGCAAGGACTACGCCGCCATCGATCACGGCGCCACGATGCCGTTTCGCAAAGTGTTTCCGCACAATGAGTACATCGGAGTCGATCTCGAAGCCGGCAACGGGGTCGACCGCACGATCGATCTGGTCGCAGGGATCGGCGACCTGGCCGAAAACCACTTTGCGCTCGTCATTTGCTGTTCCGTGATGGAGCATGTCCCGCGTCCCTGGAAAATGGCCGACAACATCACGCGGCTCGTGCGTCCCGGCGGCAAGCTTTACATTTCCGTCCCCTGGGTCTGGCGCTACCACCAGTATCCCGACGACTATTACCGCTTCTCGTTTCGCGGCATCATGGAGTTGTACCCCGAGTTCGACTGGTCCTGCATCCATTACTCAACGACGGTCCCGGGCGAGTTTTTCGTCGTCAAGGAAAGCTGTCTGGGCATCGACAACGCCCTTGCCGTGACCCACAAACAAGGCCAGTCGAGACGCAAATACTTGCCCTATCTGATGGTGAACATGCTGGGCGCCAAGCGACAGCTCGCGCAGCGAGCGGCGTAACTTGGGATCTCAACACGCGGCTCGTGGTCTTCGACGGGGCATACCGCTTCAGGCTGGAAAGCTGTTGTTTCGGCCACAAGGCATCCGACCGCGCGCTTTCCCTCGAGCGAAATGCGCGCAGGCCCTGGATCCTTGTCAGCCTTGCGGGGAATGAATAAAACAACGGTTCGTGACCCGCGGCCCCGGTCCACAGGCGGTCTTGTGGCCGGTGCGGTCGGCCGCGTGTGGCGCCCGCGTAATCGTTCACGGGCAAAGCGAGGAGGACAGGCACATATTCCCGGGAACCACGTTGGGCAACCACCCAACAAAACGATGCACCTCTCGCGAATTCGCCGGGAGAACGAGCCAGTCCCCGGCGCGTGAACGGTAACGGCGCTGGCCAATATTCCAAGGCTCTGTAAACGAAGGATACCCATCATGCCCTCGCAAGTCGTCAAGCGCGACAACGTTGGTTCGATACTTTCGCAAGCTCTGGAAGCAGGCGACGGGTTGCTGCGGCTGACGCCGACCTGGGTGCCGCGCAGCTTTTTGCATCCCGGCAAGCGCATCAAGTTGGCGCCCAGCGATTGGTACGCCTACGGAGCAAACCGCGGCGGCATCGACGAGCGCTGGTTCGCCAGCACCACCGAGGCCGCCAACGAAGGTCGGGTACCGGACGAAGGATTGAGCTACATCACCTTTGGCGGCCAGCGCTTTCAATTGCGCGACGCAGTGGCCGAAGCCGGCGCGACGCTGATCGGCGATGCCCTGTTCGGCCAATACAAAAAATGGCCCGTGTACAGCAAGTTTTTCGACAACATGGGTCCCATCCCGCATCACATGCACCAAAGCCACGCGTTTGCCAAGCTCACCGGTCAGGAGGGCAAGCCAGAGAGCTACTACTTTCCGCCGCAGCTTAACAATGTGGACAACAATTTTTGTTATACATTCATGGGCCTTGAACCGGGGACAACGAGGCATCAGCTTCGCACCTGTTTGGAGAACTGGGACCGAGGCGATAACGGGATTTTGGATCTCTCAAAAGCATATCGCCTGAAGCGCGGCACGGGCTGGCTGATTCCGCCGGGCGTGTTGCACGCACCGGGGTCGCTCTGCACCTACGAGCCGCAGTGGGGCAGCGACGTATTCGGCATGTTTCAGAACATCGTTGAGGGCCGATACGTACCCTGGTCGCTGCTGGTTAAAGATGTTCCAAGGGAGAAGCACCAGGACCTTGATTTCATTATTTCGCAACTTGACTGGGAAAAGAACGTCGACACGCACTTCAAGGAACACAACTATCTGGAGCCCCTTGTGGACGAGTCGCGAAGTGGCACCGGATTTACCGACCGCTGGGTTGTCTACGGCCGGATCGACGGCCAGCAGCTATTCAGCGCCAAGGAGCTTACGCTGGAACCCAGCGCGAAGTGTACGCTGAAAGACCCTGGCGCCAGTGGCTGGATTACCGTGCAGGGCAGCGGCCGCATGGGCAAGCTCGATCTGCAAACGCCGGCGATGATCCACTTCGGCGAGGAGACCGAGGACGAGGTTTTCATCACGTACAGCGCCGCCAGGGCCGGGGTGGAGATTGAGAACAGGGGGAGTGAGCCGCTGGTGGGTCTGAGATATTTTGGACCCGACCAGCATGCGAACCTTCCGAATGTGGGTGATCACCGGAAGCAATGAGTTCACGAGTCTTAACAAGGTCCAACCATCATGCCCAACACATTTCCCAAACTGCACAATGCTATGTGGCCCGGTCTCGTCGGCAAGGAGCCGGGGACCGATCATCCGCCGATCAGCCTCGATCGGATGCTGGAGCTGACGGCTGCCGCCCAGGTGAATGGTCAGAAATTCGAAGGCATCGATTATTTTCTGTTCCATCCGCACACCGATCCGGATGCCAGCGACGCAGAATTGCGAGCAATCGCCGACAAGATCGCTGCGCACGGTTTGGTCGTGGGCTCGCTGGTGGCGCCGATTTGGCCGGGCACCGTCGGCGATTCCGCGATGGGAGACGAAGCGGCCCGCAAGAAATTTGTGTTGGCCGTGGAAAAGGCATGTCGCATCGCCCGGATTTTCAACGAGCACGGCGTGCGCCGGTACGGCGTGATCCGCATCGACTCGGCCAGTGGCGTGACGCCCTGGGCCGAGAATCCTCAAGCGAACACGAAGAAAATTGCCGACACCTTCCGCGCCGCGGCCAAGGTCGCCAGGGATCATGGCGAGCGATTGGCGGCGGAAGGTGAGATCTGCTGGGGGGGCATGCACTCCTGGCGAGACGTGCTGAATCTATTGGAAGCCGTCGATCTGCCAGACACGGTTGGCTTTCAAGCGGACCTGGCCCACACCTATCTGTATTTGCTCGGCTACAACGCGCCGGAGCAGGCCCTGCTCCAGCCCGGCTACAGCGACCCCGAATTCTGGGCTGCCTACGAAAAGATGACCCACGCCTTACGGCCCTGGACAATCGACTTCCACGTGGCCCAAAACGATGGCAGCGTGCATGGCACCGGCAGCCACGACAAAACCGGTCGCCACTGCCCGGCCGACGATCCCAACGGCAAGCTCGATATCGTCAAGTGCAGCGGCTACTGGCTCAAGGACGCCCGGCAGCGCGGCATTGAGCACATCTGCTGGGACGGCTGCATGTTCCCCAACGCCATGCTCGAAACGCCCAAGACCTGGAACACGATTTTGGATGTGATGATTAAGGTGCGCAACGCGCATGGGTGGAATTAACGCGAGAATCCCGCACCAAGAAAAGCTCCTGATTCCCTCAAAGAGGACATCGTAAATGACCAAGCCACTCAACATCGGCATGATCGGCTACGGCTTCATGGGCCGTACTCACTCGAACGCTTACGCGAACGTCAATCACTTTTTCGACCTCGAGCACAAGCCCGTGCTCAAGGCGGTCTGCGCTCGTGACGAGGCCAAGGCGAAGGCATTTGCCGAAAAATGGGGTTACGAATCCGTCGAGACGGATTGGAAGAAACTGGTCGCGCGAAAAGATATCGACGCGGTTGACATTTGCACGCCGAATAACCTGCACGCGGAGATTGCCATCGCCGCTGCGAAAGCCGGCAAGATGATCCTCTGCGAGAAGCCTCTCAGCATGAACGTGGCGGAAGGGCTGGAAATGTGCCAGGCGGTTGAAAAGGCCGGCGTCCCAAACATCGTCTGGTACAACTATCGCCGCGTGCCTGCGGTGACGTTCGCCAGGCAACTCATCGACGAAGGGAAGCTCGGTCGAATCTTTCATTATCGCGCAGTCTTCTTGCAGGACTGGACGATCTCCGCCGACTTGCCGCAAGGTGGAACGGCGCTGTGGCGCCTCGATGCCGCGGCGGCGGGCAGCGGCGTCACCGGCGACTTGCTGGCGCACTGCATCGACACGGCCATCTGGCTCAACGGCAGCATCAGCACGGTCAACGCAATGACCGAAACATTTGTGAAGGAGCGAAAGCATAACCTCACCGGCAGGGTCGAAAAGGTGGGCATCGATGACGCCTGCGCGTTTCTCTGCCGCTTCAAGAACGGGTCGCTTGCCACGTTCGAATCAACCCGCTACGCCCGTGGCCATAAGGCGCTGTACACGTTTGAGATTAACGGCGAGCATGCCAGCATCAAATGGGACCTGCATGATCTGCACCGCCTGCAATGGTTCGACCATCGCACGCCAGGCCCCTTGCGCGCGTGGTCGTCAATCCATGTCACCGACGGCGAACATCCCTACATGAGCAAGTGGTGGGTGCCAGGTCTGCAGATTGGCTACGAGCACACTTTCGTGCATCAGGCGGCCGACTTTCTCGAAGGCCTGTCGAGTGGCCAGCCGGCCGGCCCCACGTTCCGCGAAGCGCTCGAAACCCAAAAAGTGTGCGACGCCGTGCTCTCCAGCGCGAAAAGCGGCAGGTGGGTCGAGGTACTGTGACCTCAAACTAATCGCTGGCAGATTCGAAACCCTCGACGTGATTGAATTCGGGATGAACTATTTTGCCCACGGTCGGGCGTTTGTTGACGATCCCTTTTTTCTCGCCGGGACGGCACTGCCGGACTGGATGAATGTGGTCGATCGGCGGAACCGCGTGCGATTGCGTGCGGTTTTGCCGTGGGTCGATGACTCCAACCCCTGTCTCGCCCGGCTGGCTGCCGGCGTGGTGCGGCATCATCGCGATGACGCCTGGTTCCATGCGACGCAGGCATTTGCAGAACTTTCGCTAGGTTTGACGCGGCTGGTCCGCGACGAGCTGCCGGATGACGAGGGCTTTCGACCCCATTTTCTCGGGCATATTCTGGTCGAAATCCTGCTCGACGCGGCGCTCATCGACAGCCAGCCAGCCCGGCTCGAAAATTACTACGCGGCCCTCGACCGGCTCGACGGCGACGCAGCTTGCCGGGCGGTTGAACGGATCGCTCCCCGCCCGGTGCCCGATCTGGCCCGGTTCATTCAGCTATTCTCGCGCGCGCGCTTCTTGTGGGATTACCTGGACGATGGCAAACTGTTGTTTCGCCTGAACCAGGTGATGCGGCGAGTCGGACTGCCGGCGTTGCCTCCAGGTTTTGTTGCGGTGCTGCCAGAGATGCGTCGCGCGGTGGCGAATCGACAAACTGAATTGCTCACACCTACGAAGATGGCGACCCAACTCGCCCGCAATGACCAAGGGTATCCCTCATGAAATTCGGCATGAACCTGCTGCTTTGGACCGGCGCGATGGACGACCCGATGTTGCCGGTGCTCGAATCGCTCAAGAAGATGGGTTATGACGGCGTTGAACTTCCCGTGTTCGCCGACAGCCTCAACGTGAGCCACTGGGAGAAGTGGGGCCGGCAACTCGACAATCTTGGACTTGAGCGAACTGCCGTCACAATCCGCGTCGATTCCGACAATCCCATCAGCCCCGACGCTTCCGTGCGCGCCAAGAGCGTCGCGATTACCCAACAAACGCTCGATTGCTGCCAGGCCCTGGGCGCCCAGACACTCGCGGGACCGTTCCATTCGGCCCTGGGGTTGTTTAGCGGCGCCGGGCCGACCCCCGACGAGTGGAAGTGGGGCGTGGAGAGCATGCGACAAGTCGCGGAACACGCGGGCAAAGTCGGCGTTCAACTGGCGGTGGAGTAT